>JAUVZF010000052.1 GCA_030602705.1 Planctomycetota bacterium | reverse complement strand
TCAAAAACGGAACAAAACGGAACAAAAACGGACAAAAACGGACACATAAATCGCAAAAACCGACCCAAAACCAGCGCGTTTTGCCTTACCTATCTTAACATTCGACCCCCAAATCGCCCCTCACGGCCCAGAATCAACGATTGGAGCCAAAAAAAACGCGCATTTGGGCGTTTCGGCGAGGTGAAAATCGACGTAAGTCTTATGCAGGTGGCGCTATGTAAGTGAACCCGCCTTCGCCAAGGCTTCGCCGGGCAGGCTGGCGAGACCCGTTCGACTCGCTGCGCTCGCTCTCCGGTGAGACAGCCAGCAGTGGCAACGCGGGATTAGGGCAGGATCCGCAGCATGGTTCTCCAGCGGGTGGCGGGTTGGCGGTTCCCTGTATTTTACGCCCGGGGCAAAAAGCAGGCACCAGATTTTGCAGGTCTGGGTGAAGCGGATAGGGGTTCAAAATCTGCTCGGATTCCCGTATACTTAGTCGCTTCGTGTTTGCGGTTTAGTGGAGGGGTTGTTGATGCGCAATTGGGTAGAGCAGGCTGCGTTTTGGAGTGTCCTTGGCGTCGTGTCACTTGTGGCCGCGACGCTGTGGGCCTGCTCGGTCCCCGTGTATCGGTATGCCCTTGAACGGTGGCCGCCTGAGCCGTACGAGGTCTACGTGTTTCATCGCGGCCCGCTCTCCGGCGCCTCTGCGGAAGCGCTGAAGCGGCTGCAGGAGGAGACGGCCGCGAACACGTACAGTGGCCTGGTGCGCCTGCGGGTGATCGACCTCGCGGGCGAGCCGAATGAGGCGACCGCGAAGATCTGGCAGAAGCATTCCTCTGCAACGCTTCCGCACCTGGTCGTGCGTTACCCGGACTTTTACCGCATTCCGATCGACGTGTGGTCCGTGCCGCTGACGGACGAGTCGGTGGGTCTGCTGCTGGACTCGCCGGCCCGCCGGCAGGTAGCCCGGCGCATCCTCGAGGGCGATTCGGCCGTGTTCGTTCTGCTGGAGATCGGCGACGCCAAGCAGGACGATGCGGCAGCGGGGCTGCTGGAGTCTGAGTTGAAGGAACTGGAGAAGGCGCTGAAGCCGCCCGCCCCGCCGGATGGGTTCTGGGACGATCCGATTTACGATGCCCAGGGTCCGCCGCCGCTGGCCATCAAGTTCTCGGTGCTTCGGCTCTCGCGGAGCGACGCGGCCGAGCGCGTGTTGGTCAACATGCTGCTGGGGTCGGAGCCGGACCTGCACGAACTGAAGGAGCCGATGGCGTTTCCCATTTTCGGGCGCGGGCGGGCGCTTTGCGCGCTGGTCGGCAAGGGGATCAACGTGGAGAACCTTGAGGAGGTCTGTGCTTTCCTGGCGGGGCCGTGCTCGTGTATCGTCAAGTACCAGAACCCCGGCGTGGACTTGTTCTTCACGGTGGACTGGGATGCGGCGCTGATGGGCGAGGAGTCGGCGATTCCCGAAGTCACGCCGCCCGAGTTGACCGGCTTCTCCGATTTTGTGCCGAAGCAGGTCGAAGGCGATGTGGAGGCGGCGGATCCGGCAGCGGCGATGTTGTGGCACGTCGGCCTGGCAGTGGCCGGTGGACTGGTGATTGTGGCCGGGGTCGGGCTCCTGATGTGGAGGAAGGCGCAGTCGGCTGAGCACTGACATGACTGTCTGGCGACTGGTTGCGAAAGAGATCGGGTACCGGCGGCTGAACTTCGCCCTCGGTGCGGTCGCGGTTCTCGTGGCCGTGGGATGCGTGGTGGCGGTGCTGACGGTCCTGAGCGGCTACGATGTTCGGGCCGAGGGGATTGGCGATGCTCAGGAGGCACGCACCCAGGATATCGGGGCCGGCCTGAAGGACGACGCCCGCCGCCTGATGCTGGAACTCGGCTACAACGTCCTGATCCTCCACAAGGACCAGGACCTGGGCGAATTCTACGCACAGGGCCGGGCCTCGAAACTGATGCCGGAGACCTATGCCGAGAAACTGGCCGCCTCCAGAAGGCTGATGGTGCGGCACCTGCTGCCAAGCCTCCAGGAGCGGATTGTCTGGCCCGAGCAGAACGAACCGATCATTCTCATCGGGACTCGCGGCGAGGTGCCGCAGACCCACCTCGACCCGAAGAAACCCATGATTGCAGCCGTGCCCAAGGGCACCATGGTCCTCGGAAGTGTGCTGGCGCAGAAGGCCGGCCTGGAGGTCGGCAAGCAGGTCAAACTCCTCGGCCGGGCGTTTACCGTCGGCAAAATCCACGAGCGGCGCGGCAACGAGGACGACGTCACGGCCTGGATCGATCTGGCCGAGGCCCAGGAACTGCTCGGCAAGCCGGGCCGGATCAACGCGATCCTGGCCCTGGGGTGTCTGTGTGTCGCCCAGACGCCCGGGGGCGTCTCGAAAGAGATTACGTCCATCCTGAAAGACACGCAGGTGATCGAATTGTTGCGAGAGGCCGCCATCCGCCGCGCCACGCGGACCGCCGTCGGCAACCGAGCCGACCAGTTTGTGGGTCTGGAGAAGACCGGCCGCGAAAGCCTCCGTCTCGAACGCGCCGTGCTGGAGAAGTGGGTCATCCTGCCTGTGGTCCTCGGATGCGTCGTCTGGGTCGGGCTGTTGGCGCTGGGCAACGTTCGCCGGCGCCGGACCGAGATCGGCCTCCTGCGGGCGATGGGCGTGCGTGCGGGGCAGATCGTCTCGATCTTTCTGGCCCGGGCGCTGCTGGTCGGTCTGATGGGTGCCGCCATCGGCTACGCCGTCGGGTTTGTTGTCGCGGCGGCGTGGGATGCGGGCGGCGTGGCGCTCGGCGGCAAGGCTGTCGGCGTGGCGGCCCTGTTCGATCCGATCCTGCTCGCGGCGACGCTCGTTCTGGCGCCGCTGCTGTCGGCCCTGGCGAGCCTTGTCCCTGCGATGATGGCGGCCCAACAGGATCCTGCCACCGTTCTGCGTGAGGAGTAACGCCACTGTGCTGCATCTGGCGGACCTGACGAAGGTTTATCGTGGTCGCGCAAAGGAAGTCCGCGCTCTCGATGACTGCTCCCTCGACGCCGGCCCCGGCGAGTTCGTGGTCGTTCAGGGGCCGAGCGGGTGCGGCAAGACGACGCTGCTGCTGGTGGCCGGCGGCTTGCTTCGGCCGGACAGCGGCGGCGTGGCGCTCAATGGGGAGGATCCGTACTCGCTCTCGCCGGAAGACCGCGCGCGGTGGCGGAGCGAGTCTGTGGGCTTTGTCTTCCAGCAGTTCCACCTGGTACCGTACCTGACGGTTCTGGACAACGTGCTTGTGCCGTCGCTGGCCAAACGGTCGGATGGTGCGGGCGAGCGGGCGCGGGACCTCATCGAGCATTTCGGCCTCGGCGACCGGGCGGAGCACGTGCCGGCGGAACTCAGTACGGGCGAGCGGCAGCGCGTGGCGCTGGCCCGGGCGCTGCTGAACCGGCCCAAGGTGATCCTGGCCGATGAACCGACCGGCAACCTCGACGGAGACAGCTCCGACCGGGTGCTCCGGCACCTTGGTGAGTTCGCCGCCGACGGCGGGGCGGTTCTCCTCGTAACCCACGACCCCCAGGCTGCCACCTATGCGCAGCGCACGGTCCGTATGGCCGATGGCCGTCTGTGCGAGTAGCAGAAGGTCTGTGGCGACCGGCTACCGAAGGGAAAAGATGCTGCTGAGAAACCGTGTTCTTGCTGCCGTGGTTGCGCTTCTTGTCTCGTGTGTGTCAGCGGCAGCGTTTGCCGCCGACTGGCCGATGTGGCGATACGACGCCGGCCGCACGGCCACCTCGCCTGAGACGCTGCCTGCCGACCTGCATCTTCAGTGGGTCCGCCGGTTTGCGCCGCCGGCTCCCGCCTGGCCGGCGAGCCAGACGAAACTCCAGTTCGATGCCTCCTACGAGCCGGTGGTCCTCGGCAAGCACCTGTTCGTCTCGTCCATGGCGAGCGACCGTGTGACGGCCTACGACACGGAGACCGGCAGGGAACTCTGGCGGTTCTACACCGACGGCCCGGTCCGTTTCGCGCCGGTGGCATGGAAGGAGAAGGTGGCCTTCGCGTCGGACGACGGGCATCTGTACTGCGTGGACGCGGCAAGCGGAAAACTCGTCTGGAAGTTCCGTGGCGGCCCGTCGGATCGGCGGATTCTGGGCAACGACCGCCTCATCTCGACGTGGCCGGCGCGGGGCGCACCCGTCCTTTGCGACGGCGTTATCTACTTCGCCGCCGGCATCTGGCCGTTCATGGGTATCTTCATCCACGCCATCGACGCCGAGACGGGAAAGGTTGTGTGGACGAACAGCGGCAGCGGCTCGATCTACATCGAGCAGCAGCACGACAGCCCCGCGTTCGCCGGCGTAGCGCCGCAGGGCTACATGGCCGTGGCAGGCGACAAACTCCTGGTCTCGGGCGGCAGGACGGTGCCGGCCGTCTATGACCGCAGCACCGGCGAGTTCCTCTATTACCACGTCAGCAGCCGCACGTTCGGCAAAGACGCGGGCGGCTACGAGGTCTTCGCCGCCAAGGACTGGTTCTTCAACGGCGGGGCGGCCTACAAACTCAAGGACGGGGCGCCACTGATGCGCACCCGTGCGCTGCTGCCGGCGGAGGAATGCATCATCGGCTTCGACGGCGGCAAGGTCGTCGGCTACGAGTACCGTCCCATCGTCGAGGAGTACGTCGATTCGAGGGGCAAGAAGCGTAAGAGACCCGCCCTGCCGGTGCTGTGGAGGGGCGAGCCGGACGTGCCGCTTCGACGGATCTTCATCAGGGCCGGCAGCCGCGTCTATGCGGAGGGCCGCGACGGCCTCATCGCCGCCATCGACCTGCCCGTCCAGGGCGACCGGGCCCGCGTCTCCTGGCAGGGCCGCGTCCGGGGCGATGTTTGGAACATGATAGCCGCCGGCGGCAAACTGTTCGTCGTCACGCGCGAGGGCCACCTGTACTGCTTCGGCGCCCGCGCAGGGGCCGCCGTCACGCACCGCTACGGCCGCACGCCGCTGCCGGTGAGGTCCGACCCGTGGGTGAAGACAGTCGAGACCATCCTGGAGGAGACGGACGCCGGGGGCGGCTATTGCCTTGTCCTGGGCATCGGCAGCGGCCGACTCATCGAAGAACTCGTCCGCCGGTCCGCCCTGCACGTGATCGCCGTCGACCCCGACGCCGGGAAGGTGGCTGCCGTTCGGCGCAACATGGAGGCGGCGGGCGTGTACGGCGGGCGGGTTGCGGCACACGTCGGCGACCCGGTGGCATTTCCGTTCCCGCCGTATCTTGCGAGTCTCGTGGTGTCGGAGGACCTTGCGGCCGGTGGGTTCGGCAAGGGCGTGGGCTTTGTCCGGTCGGTCTTCCGGGCGCTGCGACCGTACGGCGGCACGGCATGGCTGGGGGTTTCGGCATCGCGACAGGCGGATCTGAAAGCGTGGGTGGGGCAGGCGAAACTCCCCGGCGCTGCCCTTGACGCTTCCGGCGGCAGCGTGCGGCTGAAGAGGGAAGGGGCGCTGCCGGGGTCGGCCAACTGGACCCATCAGTACGCCGACGCGGCGAACACCGTCGTCTCGCAGGATGCGGCCGTCCGGACGCCGCTCGGCCTGCTGTGGTTCGGCGGCCCGGCGAACGATCCTATCCTGCCGCGGCACGGCCACGGTCCGTCGCCGCACGTCGTGGACGGCCGGCTGTTCATCGAAGGCCGCAACATGCTCCGGGCCGTGGACGTGTACACGGGGCGGCTGCTCTGGCAGCAACCATTCCAGGACCTCGGCGAGTATTACGACAATACCTTTCATCAGCCTGGGGCCAACGAGATCGGGAGCAACTACGTCTCGGTCTCGGACGGCATCTATGTGGTCTATGGGCGGAAGTGCGTGCGGCTGGATCCGGAGACCGGCGAGGAAAAGGACGACTTCCACCTTCCCCGGCAGGACGGCCTGGGCGAAGCGCAGTGGGGCTACGTCGGCGTGTATAAGGACCTCCTCATTGCGACGGCGATGCCGATTGGCACTGAGTTGGTCAGGGATTGGAAAGACAAAAAGGACCCGATTAAAGGCAAGACCGTTCGCCAGAACGCCCGCTACGGCGCGGGGAGCCGATGGCTCATCGTCATGGACCGCCACGGCGCCGAGAACAAGGCGCTGTGGACGCGGCAAGCGGAGGCGAACTTCCGCCACAACGCCATCGTTGCGGGTGCCGGCAAGGTCTTCTGCATCGACGGCGCCTCGGAGGTCCGGCTCAAGGCCCTGAGGTTCCGCGGTCTTGAGGCGAAGGCCGAACCGACGCTGTATGCTCTCGATGCCCGCACCGGCCGGGTGGTCTGGAAAAGGGACAAGGACGTGAAGGGGACGTGGCTGGGCTACTCCGAGAAGTATGACGTGCTCCTGGTGGCTGGAAGCCGAGGCACCGACCGGGCCCGAGACGAGATCGGCCGGGGCCTGGCCGCCTACCGCGGACGCGACGGCAAGGTGCTCTGGAGGAGCGATGAGTCGTACGAAGGGCCGTGCATGATCCACGGCGCTCGCGTCATCGCCCAGAGCAGGCCGTTCATGATCCACGGCGCTCGCGTCATCGCCCAGAGCAAGGCGTTCAATCTTCTGACCGGCAAACTCCAAGGGCGCAAGCATCCGCTGACCGGCGAGACGGTTCCGTGGCGCTACCTCCGCAACCACGGCTGCAATACGGCGGTCGCAAGCCGGAACCTGATATTGTTCCGTTCGGCGGCCGCCGGGTACTACGATTTGGAGCACGACGGCGGCACGGGCAACATGGGCGGGTTCAAGGCGGGCTGCACGTCGAACCTGATTGCGGCCTGCGGCGTGCTGAGCGCTCCGGACTACACGCGCACGTGCACGTGCTCGTATCAGAACCAGTGCTCGCTGGCGTTCGTTCACGACCCGGAAGTGGAGGTCTGGACGTTCTCGTCCGTCGAGTCGGGCAAGGCGCCGATCCGCCGGGTCGGACTGAACTTCGGCGCGCCGGGCGACCGCCTCTCCGCCGCCGGGACGCTTTGGCTCGACTGGCCGAGCGTGGGCGGACCGTCGCCGGACCCCTCCGTCAAGGTCCGGCCGTCCAGGCCGAAAGCGTTCCGCCACCACATGTCGCACATTGAGGGCGGCGATCTGAAGTGGGTGGCGGCGTCGGGACTGGAGGGCGTCGAGTCGATGACGATTGAACTCGGCCGCAAGGCCAGGACGCCGCGGTCCTATACCGTGCGGCTGCATTTTGCGGAGCCGGCGGCGAGTGCGAAAGCGGGCGAGCGGGTCTTCACCGTCAACCTGCAGGGTAAGGACGTGCTGAAGGACTTCGACATCGTCAAGGCCGCCGGCGGCCCGCGCCGCACGATCGTCAGGGAGTTCCGCAACGTCAGGGTTACCGACAGCCTGACGGTGAAGTTCGCGGCCAAGACCGGCAAGCCGCTCATCTGCGGCGTCGAGATCGTGGCTCGGTGAAAACGGCGGCGGTGCGGCTACTTGGTCCCCCCGCAGCAAACGATGCGACCGTCGCGGAGGGTTGCCACGACCCGTTCGGGCCTTCGGCCTCTCTTACCAACTCATCAGCAAACCAGCACAATGAAGCCGTACAGGGGGAAAGTCGTCCAAGGCTTGCTCGACGTGCGTGCGTAGCCGCGAGTCATTCATAACTCGGCCCTGCTCACCAGCAAACCGGTTCCACGCTTCAGTCTCGCGGTGCCCATACGTCTGACGGATGGTCTGCCATTCGTCGTCATCCCAGTCACCGAGATCCTCGGTGGCGTCGGCCAGTCTCTGAGCTCTGCTCTGAAGCTCCCGAAGACGAGGAAGAGCCGCTGCCGCAGACTGCTCATCCGTGACAGAGGCCAAGACTTCCGCCATTTCGTTGAGGAACTGAATGGTTTCTCGCGCTGCCCGCTCATGTGGGGATGATCTGGCAAGCATCCAGATGGCCGCCGCGCCAATGGCTAGGCCGCCAAGAATCAGGACGACAACAACAACGACAAGCCTTCGACGTGATCGCATGGCAATTGCTCCGTAGTCTCTGGGATCGCCGCAAGGGGCATACGCGGCCTGGCGCTGTCCTTCGGGCGTGGGCCATTGTACCAGACCGGCCGCAGGCGGTGCAAGAAGCGGTGCAGATACCTGGTCGGCGCGGGCCTGCTGCTGCGGCCCCTTGCCCCGTTGCTCCGGTTTACCGCCCGGGTACCGGGCCTACGCTTGCTGGGCGCCTTATTCAAGGAACTCGACGCCCGCTGTTTCGAGGCGATAAACCTGTTCTGCGTGGCCACCAAGATGCATACCGCCCAGACCGTCCCGCGGCCGAGAGCGCCGGCCGACTGACGGCGCGGCGCTGCTAATGCGGCGCAGACACTAACCGGCTTTCTCCAACAACCCATAGGCCCCGTTGCGGCAGTCTGTAGGGTGGGTGCTTCGCACCCACGGGCATTCTGGTAGCGCACCTCATGGTTCGGCGATGTCAAGCGGCGGGTCACGGGCGTGTCACGCCACAGCGATTATGTCACACCCTGCGGAGGCGGATTGGTAGTACAAGGCTACTTTGCGCGGCCCGTACGGGCCGCGCACACTTGTGCCACCCGCCAGGCGCCCCATGCGGCGGCGAGACCTTTCCTCGGCTTCGGGGTTACGTTATTATGGTGGCGGTGAATCGCCGTTGACCGTCACACGAACCTTGCACGACGCACTCATGGGAGACTTGTGATGGCTGAGCGGACCCGCAGGCAGTTCCTGCACGCGTGTCGAGCGCCCGGGTCTCGGCCAGGCAGGAGGATGCCGCCGCGATGAAACGCTTTGCCCTCGCCTTTGTCATTGTTGCGCTATCGGCCGCGCCGCTGCTTGCCGAGGCCCCCTGCAACTGGCCGCAGTTCCACGGGCCGCGGCGCGACAACATCTCGACCGAGACGGGCCTGCTGAAGGCGTGGCCTGAAGGCGGGCCGAAACTGCTCTGGACCGTCCGGGGCCTCGGTCATGGCTTCTCTACCGTCGCCATCGCGGGCTCTCTTCTCTACACCACCGGCAACGTCGGCGAGGATACCATCATCACGGCCATGGCCCTCGACGGCAAAGTGAAGTGGCGCGTCAAAAACGGACCGTCCTACGAGCGCGACAAGCCCGGCACACGCTCAACGCCCACCATCGACGGCGGCCGCCTGTATCACGAAAACGCCGACGGCGACATCGTCTGCCTCGACGCGGCAACCGGCTCTTCCGTCTGGCACGTCAACATCCTGAAGCGATTCAAAGGCCGCAACATCTCGTGGGCGCTCGCCGAGTCGCTGCTCATCGACGGGAACAACGTCATCTGCACGCCCGGCGGGGCGGACATCGGGCTTGCGGCACTCGACAAGACAACCGGGGCCACCGTCTGGACCACCACGGGCATCGGTGACAAGCCGGGCTACTGTTCGCCCATCGTCTTCGAGCACGGCGGTCTGCGGCAGATCGCGACGCTCATGGCCAAGTCGGTCGTCGGCGTGAACGCCAAGAACGGCCGCCTGCTCTGGAAGGTTGAGCACGTCACGCCCTTCGACGAGAACATCACGTCGCCCATCTACCACGACGGGCACGTCTTCTGGACCAGCCGCACGACCGGCAGCCACCTCTACAAGTTGAACGTGGACGGCAAGGCATGTTCGGTCCAAAAGGTCTGGGCCACCGGCGACCTGGACACCCAGCACGGCGGCATCATTTTGCTCGGGCGGCATCTCTACGGCTCGGCCCTCACCGCGCGCGGCGGACCGTGGATGTGCCTGGAGTTTGCGACCGGCAGGCGAACCGGTGCCGACCCCGGCCTGGGCCGGGCCTCGTTCACCTGGGCCGACGGCATGCTCTACGCCCTGAACCACCGCCGCCAGGTGGCCCTGGTCAAGGCCTCGCCGAGCGGATTCGATATCATCAGCCAGTTCAGCATTCCCGAGGGCGGACGCGGCCCAAGTTGGGCCCATCCGGTGGTGTGCGGCGGGCGGCTCTACATCCGCCACTCCGACTTCCTTTTCTGCTACGACGTGAAGGCGAAGTAGGCCTGGACGCCTATCGGCAATCGGTGTAAACTCCGGGGCGGCGGTAACGTCCTGGACCTCAGAAGAAAGGAAACGCGACCATGGGGAGCAGCGATCTAACTCGGCGGCAGTTCCTTCAGCACGGCGCGGTCATGGCGGCCGGAGCGGCGGCGCCCGGACTGCTGGCCCGCGCAGCGGCGGGAAAAGAGAAACCCGGATGGACGATGCGCCTCTCCACCTCGTCCATCCATTACTCGAAACTGCCCATCGAAGAGGCGTGCAAACGCATTGCCGCACTCGGGTTCGAGGCCATCGACATCTGGTCGGCCCATGCCGGGTGCCCGCATCTGGACGACGTGCTCGGGCGCCTCGGCCCCGACGGCCTGCGGAAAGTGCTCCAGGAGAACCACCTCAAACTCTACGCCTTCTCGGTCTATACCGGCGGGTACCGCAAGTACGCCGAACTGCTGGGCAAGGCGGGCGGCGGCGTGGCCGTACGCGGAAGCGCCGGCGCCGCCAAGCCCACGGAACTCACCACACGCATGAAGGCGTTCATCGAGAGCCTCAAACCCGACCTCGAACTGGCAGAGAAACACAACTCGTACCTGGCGATCGAGAACCACGGCGGCTCGCTGCTCGGCTCCGTCGATTCCTTCAAGGCCTTCGTCCAGGTCAACACCAACCCGCGCCTCGGCATCGCCATGGCGCCGTACCACCTCCAGGGCCGCGGGGCGAAGGTGGAGGACGTTATCGCCATCGCCGGCAAGCAACTCTTCTTCTTCTACGCATGGCAGCGGGCCAAGGGCGTCGGCCAACTGCCCGGACACGGGCCGACCGACTTCACCCCCTGGATCGCCGCACTCGCCAACGCCGCCTACGCCTGGTACGTCAACCCGTTCATGCACCACGAGCCGGCGCCCGATGTCATGTCCGCAGCGCTGGCAAAGTCGCGCGATTACCTCAAGGCCTGCTACGCCAAAATCTGACCGGTCTGCGCAGCGCGGCCCAGTTCTGCCGGACGAACTTCCGGGCGCGCTTGCCGGTGTCTCGATATTGTTGCGGTGCGCGCTGCGCTATGGGTACCGGCGCTGCGCGATGCCCGAGAGGCCCGCCACCGCCAAGGTCGCCAGCACCCAGCCCCCCAGAATCTCAAGCCAGACCCAGCACCGAATCGCCTGTCCGGCCCGGGCCGCCTCGTACCCCAAGATGGTACACCCCTTCGTCGGGTCCGGCCGCCAGTGCGCTTCCTGATGAAGGTCCACGACCGGAAGCAGGACGTCGAGCGAGTAGATCCACGGGCTGAACTCGGCCCCGCTTGGCGTGGCTTCATCCGACCCTGACCGGACGATAAGGTCCGCGCCATACCCCTGCCACAAGATGAGCGCGCCGAGCAGCCACAGGCCCAGGGCCCACCACGCCACGCGCCCGACCTTGTACCCGTGTCCTATCGTCGCGCCCATCAACCAGTTCCAGACCCTCGCACACTTTCCCATGGTGCCGTACTTACGCCGGTGCCGCTGTTTGCCGACGAGGACCCCTGTGGCCTGCGCCTCGTGGCCCATGCGTCGAAGGACGGCGGCCAACTGGTCGTACGGCTGGGGGCGAAAGGCGCCGCGCCACTCCTTGCGCTCCGCGGGGTACTGGCGCTCGAGCCACTTGAGGCGGTCCTTGACGTTCCACGGTTCGTGGAGAGCGTCGTAGGTGAACCCGTCGAGAACCAGTTCCCCGCGCTCCGGCCACGACGCCCGCGCATCGGCCAGGACGCGGACCCGTGCATAGGCCAGGTTCATCCCGCTGTCGCAGCCGAATTTTTTCCCTCTCACAAGCAGGCCGCGGCCTATCCGGGCCCCTTCGGCATTGATCGCCCAGCCGCCCGGATTCTCGAACGTGCCGCCGCGGCACGCAAGGTTCCCGCCGACCGAGGCGCCGAGGAGACGGACCTCGCCGCTCGCACGGAAGCCTTCGTGAAGAAAGACGCTGCCCGTCACCTGGATTCCGTCGGCGGACAGGGCAACTTGGGTCTCCGTGCCGTCGGGTAGCCGGACTTTGCCCCCTTCGAATATCCCGCCGCAGCACGCAAGGTCCCCGCCGATCGAGGCGCCGAGGAGGCGGACCATGCCGCTCGCCCGAAACTGTTGGTCAAGAAAGACGTCGCCCGTCACCTGGATTCCGTCGGCACCGAGGGCAACTTGGGTCTCAGCGCTGTCGGGTAGCCGGGCTTTGCCCCCTTCGAAGATTCCGCCGCGGCACGCAAGGTTCCCTCCGACCATGGCGCCGAGGAGGCGGACCATGCCGCTCGCACGGAAGCCTTGCCTGAGAAAGACGCCGCCCGTCACCCGGATTCCGTCGGCGGACAGGGCGGCGCCATTTGGGTTCTCGAACGTGCCGTCGCTGCAATCCAGGTCCCCTCCGACCGAGGCGCCGAGGAGGCGGACCACGCCGGTCGCATGAAAGCGCCCCCTAAGAAACACACCGCCGTTCACGTCGATCCTGTCGGCGCTTAAGGCGTTGCCGCCGGGGTTCTCGAACCGCCCGCCGTTGCACTCGAGGGTCCCGCCGACGCGGGCGCCGAGGAAGCGGACCTCGCCGCTCGCATGAAAGCGCCCCCTAAGAAACACACCGCCGTTCACGTCGATCCTGTCGGCGCTTAAGGCGTTGCCGCCGGGGTTCTCGAACCGCCCGCCGCTGCACTCGAGGGTCCCGCCGACGCGGGCGCCGAGGAAGCGGACCTCGCCGCTCGCACGGAAGCCTTCATCAAGAAAGACGGTGCCCGTCACCTGGATTCCGTCGGCGGACAGGGCAATCCTGGTCTCCGTGCCGTCGGGTTTACCCCCTTCGAAGATCCCGCCTCTGCACTCCAGGTTCCCGCCGACCGAGGCGCCGAGGAGGCGTACCACGCCGGTCGCGTGGAACTTGTCCCGGAGGGACACGCTCCCAGTCACGTTCACCCTGTCGGCCGCGATGGGCCCCGTGTGCGAACCGTTGAGAAAGAGTCCGGGCAGGCGCGCGTCCCGAAGGTTCAGGCCGGCGGGAAAGGCACAGCCCGGGAAGGCAAGGCGAAAGGGCACGTCGGCGCAGGAAAGGTCCAGTTCGCCGTCGATCTGCACGCCCGCGACTTGGACGCCCCGGGGGGCCACCAGGACGCTCGCTTCGTGCTCGGTGCACAGCCAGCGGAGAAGTTCCGCCCGGACCGCGTGGTCGGCGCCCCACTTCTTGGCCCCGGCCGGGTCGTCCTCGGCGTCGTTTCCCGCGCGGAGGTCGGCCTCTTCGCCCAGTGCGGCCGCGCGGAGCATCTTCAGTTCGGCCTCCCCGAGCGGCGGAAACGCCTTCTCTGCAAGGTCCACGAGGCGCCGGGCCTTCTCTTCCAGCAGCATGGGCGTATCCCCCTGCTTCGACGGCGACGGATAGGAGAGTTTCCGGATATTACCAGGGCCGGCGGGCCGAGGCAAGCGGTCTGGCCGACGAGGGCAAGAGCGCGGCCGGCACGGGCGGCCGCGATGGTGTGACGGATGGCCGCAGTCCGCTGTGAGCCCCTGCGCGGCGGGGTGCTCAGAGACGGGTGGCATGGCCACGCTTGCGTGGCCATGAGCATCAATGCGCGGAAAACCCGCCATGGCCACGCAAGCGTGGCCATGCCACCCAACCGGGCAGTGCGCTCGCCACGCGGTGGATCGGCAGACCCGCCGCGCCACGGATTCCCGTTACGTTGAACGCCGCTTCTTGAGCATGTCCAGCAGGACCGCCCCGAGGATAACCGCTCCGAGGACGACCTTCTGCGTGTAACTCTCCACACCCGTCAGGTTCATGCCGTTCTGGATGACGGCGATGATGAACGCGCCTATCAGGGTGCCCAGGATTCGTCCCTGCCCGCCGCCCAGGCTCGTTCCACCGACGACGACGGCGGCAATGACGTACAGTTCGTACATGAGGCCGTAGGTCGGCGCCCCGCTCTGGAGTTGCGAGGCCTGCACCACGCCGCCGACACCGGCCAGCAGACCGCACACCGCATACACGAACAGGATCACCCACCGCACCGGCACGCCCGACAGCCGCGCCGCCTCCACGTTGCCGCCCACCGCGTAGATATACCGCCCGAGAACCGTCCGCGTCATCAGAACGTGCGCGCCGGCGTACAGGACGACCATCAGCGTAACCGTGTTGGGAATGCCGCCCAGGCTCGTGCCGCGACCCAGCCAGTCAATCGACGCCGGCACCTGGTAGATCGACTGCCCGCCCGCCAGGATGAACGCCAGGCCGCTCGCGATGAGCATCATGGCCAGCGTCCCGATGAACGGTGGAATCGAGAAGGCGGTCACCATCACGCCCGAAAAGGCGCCCATCAACCCGCACGCCAGCACGGCCGCCAGGCAGCACAGCACCATGCCGAAGGCCGTGGCGTCACTCGCGCCGGCAAACTCGCGCACCAGCAGCGTCGAGACCACCGCCGACAGCGCGATCAGGCTGCCCACAGACAGGTCGATGCCACCGGTGATGATCACCATCGTCATGCCGATGGCGATGACCGCAATGACAACGATGCGGTCGGCAATGGCCAGCAGGTTCGAGCGTTTCAGGAAGTCCGGCCACCAGTAACTCCGGGGAGAGAAGACCCGCACCTTCGCCAGCGAGGGGAAGCGTTCGGGCAGGACCTGCATGAGCCGCCACTCGGCCGCTTCGCGCGTCGCGACCACCGCCGCCGGCTTGTCGGGACTCGCGGCCCGCCGCTCGAGTTCCGTCCGCAGGTCGTGCGGGTCGCCCAGGACCACACCGACGACGTTCATCCCGCGGTCGCGCAGTGCGGCCGCGGCGGCGGCGGCGAACTCCCTGGCCCGGGCGCCTTCCTGGGCCACCACCAGGACCCGCGTCCCGGGTCCGAGTTCGTCGCCGACGGCCTCGCTCACTCCGGCGGCGGCTTCCTCGCCGCCGGGATACTGCTCCTTCCACGTGGCCCACGAGTAGTAGGCGGCCAACAGGACCAGGATGAGGACCATCCCGTAGTTGGCCAGGAAGCGTCTGATGGCCGGTCTGGCGTTCGGCATCGGCAACGGCATGCTCCGTGTGCGGGCGCTCAGCCCATGGCAAGTTCCAGAATCTGCTCCTGGGTCGCGCCGGCCGGATCGGTGATCTCGCCGGTGATGCGTCCGTCGTGCATGACCAGGATGCGGTCGCTCATGCCCAGCACCTCCGGCAGTTCGGAACTGACCATGAGTATGGCCTTACCGGCGGCGGCGAGGTCGTTCATCAGCAGGTAGATCTCGTACTTCGCCCCGACGTCGATGCCGCGCGTCGGTTCGTCGAAGATGATGACCTTGCAGTCCTGCTGGAGCCACTTGGCCAGCACGACCTTCTGCTGGTTGCCGCCCGACAGGTTCCCGGCCAACTCGTCCTGGTGGGGGATCTTGATCTTCAGACTCCTGATGAACCCGGCAAAGGCGTCGCGCTCGGCCCGCCCGCGCACAAAACCCAGGGCCGACAGGCCGCCCAGGTTCGGCAGACCGAAGTTCTCCCGCGCCGAATGGGCCAGGACGAGCCCCTGGTTCCGCCGGTCCTCGGTCAGCAGGCCGATGCCGCTGGCCATCGCGTCGCGCGGCGACCGCAGACGCAAACGCCGGCCGTCGAGGCTAACCGTCCCGCTCTCCATACGGTCGGCGCCGAAGATGAGCCGGGCCGTCTCGGTGCGCCCGGCGCCGACCAGGCCGGTCAGCGTCACGACCTCGCCGGAGCGGACCGAGAACGACACGTCGCGGACGCGGTCGCCACGCTTCAACCCCTGCACGCGCAGCCGCTCGGCGCCCAGTTGGGCCCGCTGCTTGGGGAATTCGTTTTCGATCTTGCGGCCGACCATCATCTCGATCATGTCCTGCCGCGTGAGTTCGCCAACCGGCCGCGTGGCCACGTGCGAGCCGTCGCGCATTACCATAACGCGGTCGGCAACGCGGAAGACCTCCTCGAGACGGTGGCTGATGTAGATGACACCCATGCCGTGGCGCTTCAGGTCGCCGATGATCTCGAACAGCCGCTCCACCTCCTGGATGGTCAGCGCGGCGGAGGGTTCGTCCATGACGATGATGCGGGCGTCGGCGGCCAGGGCCTTGGCGATCTCGACGACCTGCTGCTGGGCGACCGTCAGGCGGGCGCACGGCGTCTCGGGGTCGATCGCCACGCCGATGCGGGCGAACAGGTCGCGGGCACGCCGGCGCTCGTCGCGCCGCCTGACGAAACCGCCCCGCGAGTCCTCGCGGCCGAGGAAGATGTTCTCCCTCGCCGACAGGTGCGGCACGAGGTTGAACTCCTGGTAGATGATGGCCACGCCCGCCCGCTGGGCGTCGGTGGGCCGTGTGATGGCCACGCTGCGGCCGTCGATGCGTATCGTGCCGGCGTCCGGCCGGTAGGCGCCGCCGAGGACCTTGATGAGGGTGGTCTTGCCCGCGCCGTTCTCGCCGAGCAGGGCCAGCACCTCGCCCGGCCGGATTTGCAGCCCCACCTGCCGCAGCGCATGCACGCCGGGGAACGACTTGTCGATGTCGCTCATCTCCAGCAGCGCGGGCGCTTCGAGGGCCGGTGCGGTGGTCATCGCATCAGTCCGCCTTCAGCGCGGGGTCCTTCTCCGCGTCGGCCTTGTAGTACAGGCGTGTCGGAATCAGGATCTCGGGCGGCACCTTCTCGCCCTCGAGGTACTTCATGATCGTCTGGACGGTGCGGCGGCCGATCTCGTCGGGGAACTGGATCGGGTCGGCGAAAATCCTGCCTTCCTTGATGGCACGCTTCCCTTCGGGCTGACCGTCGAAGCCGACGACGACGATCTTCCCCGCCCGGTTCTTCTTCTCGATGGCAGCGCACGCCCCCAGGGCCGACGGGTCGTTGATGGCGAAGATGCCGGCCAGGTCCTGGTGCGCCGTCAGGATGTCCTGGGCCACCTTGAAGGCCTCGTCCTTCGACCCCTTGCCGGGCCATGCGCCGACGATCTCGATGGCGCTGCCGGACTCCTTGAGTTCGTCTCTGAACCCCTTGGTCCGCAGGATGACCGACTCGACCTCGGGATGGTCGATAATGGCGACCTTACCCTTGCCCCCCAGTGCCTGGATGATGGCCTTGGCCGCCTGCCGGCCGCCCGAATAGTTGTCGGTCGCGATGTGGCTGACCACCTTGGCGCCCTCGGCCAAACTGGCGATGTCGGCCGTAAAGACCGGGATGCCGGCCTCGTTGGCCTCCTTGATGGCCGTGCCGACGGCTCTGGAGTCGGCCGGCGTCAGGATCATCGCGCTCACTTTCCGGACGAGGAAGTCCTTGACCTGCATCCGCTGCTTGGCCGGATCGAACTCGGCGCTGGTGACGATGACCGTGTAGCCGCTCTTGGCGGCCTCGTCGGTCACGGCGTCGGCGATCTCCTTGAAGAAGGGGTTGGTCATCGTGAGGACGGAAATGCCGATGACGCCGCCCGGCCTGTCGGGCCCCGTCTCCTCCGCCCCCTCCTCACCTCCGCAGCCCGCCAACAGACCCAGCGATAGTCCTGCCGCCAGAAAACCCACCATTGCCTTTGCCATCGTCCTACTCCTTTCGTGTACGTGTTAAGAGCCTATCCGATTAACCCGGCACAACGATACGTAATGATGCCAAGAACCAAATGAAGCATGCCCAGATAGTTCGCGGCCTTCTTCTCCCACCGCGTCAGGATGCGCCGGAAACGGTTCATCCAACTGTGCGCCCGATACGGTAATGCGCAAGCCACTCGCCTGCAAGCATGCGTTTGGCCAATGGGGCGGCGTTGGTCTTGTCGCCCGAGGCCGCCGGTGCAAGAATACCGGTAGACGGCGAATGTGACGCGCAGGAAGACCCCCGTTTTGCTCGTGCAAACGAACCGATGTCAAAAGTCGCGATTTCTTATCAGACAAAATCCGGTGCTGTAGCATTAATCCACTCAAAAATGCAGAGCTCCTATTTTTTAGTATCACGGTTCAGGCTTCTCAGTTTCGGTCTTTCCGTTGCGGCCTCGATCTCCTTGATCGCCGCCTCCACAGCTTCTATCTTTTTCTTCTTTGCTCATTCAGGAAATTCCTCGTTCCGGCAGTATTCAACCAGTTCTCTCAGTTCCGGCAGAACTGTTATTGCCTCGGCACCATAACGCTTCAGGACGGCCTTCGTCAGATCGGACAGGACATGAAACTCGCAGATCTGGTGCCCGATTCGGCCGCACACGTCCGCGATGGGAAGCGGGTACATCGGCGAGCCGTCGGTGGTGATGCCGGCCAGCGCGGGTCCGCGCGCCTCCAAATCGCAAGAGATTGACAACTTCTATTTCGAGTAAAAAGGATTCCTGCCGATATCTTCCCTCGGCATGGAATCAAGCTTTCTGATAATGTCCACGAACGCACACGCCGTTGGCCGCAGCGCATCCTTCGCCACTGTATTAGGCGTGTCATACAAATTGAACTCGGGGGCATGCATCGCGAGCCGCTCGATGGTCGGGAATCCGATTCTATTGCCCATCATGTGGGCCTCGCCAACGACCCGATCTGTCACGGCTGAGCGGCGGAGCTCATGTTTCTTGATAGCCTCACTGATGATAGATACCACGCGAGGATTCTTCTGGGTAAGGCCGAAGTTCACGGGACTAATGCGCCCCGTCTCGACGTACTGGCCGTTTACGACCTTGTATTCTTTCCCGATCATCTCAATGTTGATAACGCATACAACCTTCTCCTTCAAAGCGTCCAGCATTCGGGCCTGGTCGAGTGTCGGGGGACGTTTTCCAAAGTGGCTTCCAATCAGAAAGAACATCAGTGTTCTGTTTCTCGATTCCTCAGGGAATTGGGCAAAGTACTTTGCCAAGGCCATTACGGTAGCAGCCCCCGAAGCTTCATTCACGGCCCCTCCGTCATGGTGTGACATGATGACGATGAGCTCGTCGCTATTGCCTGGCAGGAACCCATTAACATTGTAGGTGGCTCCCCATATGCCATGAAAAGTACCTCTTCGCCATCTTTGCTGCCCGGTGTTTGTGTTAACCATTGTGGCTTTGCTTGGTTTTTCCTTGATAAGGCCCCGAAGGTACTCGCCGCTTGACGGACTTACGTTCAGACACGGCATCCGAACGACATCGTGCCGCGGACCATGATAGTACAGACTATTGTCTTTTGGCGTATCAATGAGAATACCGATACAGCCGACTGCGCCGTAACGACTTGCCCTTCTAATTGCCTCGCCGTTGGAGACAGGCCAATTCTCAATGAAATTTGTGCCCGGCAGAGAATTGTCGGGGTCGTACACAAACAACGCGTTGCGGAACCAGCCGTCCCAACTTATTCTCATGGACGGTATATCCATCACGACGATCTTCCCAGCTACGCCCGCAGACTCATTAGCCGCTTTGAAGTCTTTTTCAGAACCCCGATAGACGTATACCATCTCTGCCGTAATGCCTTCCTTTGGCGTAGAAGCCGCATAATGAACAAAGGAACACGGAATTTGCCTGGGCTTTCCATCGGCCTTGATCGTCAGGCGCCAGGTCTTAGGAAAACAGGCAGGAACTCCCACCACTTCCTTTTCGGAGTTTTCCAAGCCGAACTCCTTGAACTTCGCCAGCATGTAGTCCACGGCCTTATGATCTGCGGGCGTCCCGGGCATGCGGAAGCCATATTTACCATCGTCGCCGAATTTCCATAGATCTTCAATCCAGCCGAAGATCTCGTCTGTTGGCGGCATGAATTTGTAGGTGGGGTCATTGTTCTCATTCTTTGCGCTCTTGCGCGTTTCGGACTTTTCGGTCGACGCCGAAGCCGCGGTAGCACCTACAAACCGGTAGCTTCCGGAAGCCACCTTGTAAACCGCCGCGCCGTCTTGCATGCGCAGAAATTTCACGCCTTCAGCCTTTTTCGCCGTTCTGCCGCTTTCGGTTACGTCAGCAGCATGTTTTGCCGGCACGTACACCGTGGCGGTTGTGTTGGCTGGAACAGTAACGTGCCACTTGAAAGTATTTCCGTCGCGCTTCCAGTTGCTTACAATCCGGCCGTGAATCGATTTATACGAGGCATTGACATAAGTCAGGTCGCCGGCGGGTTGAGGATGCAGAATGATATGCTTAAAGCCCGGCCGTTGCGGGTCCGGATTGATTCCCGCCAGACCCTGATATATCCAGGCGTTCAGATCGCCGGTGAGCATAAGGAAGCCCTGGCCGTTCATGCCGGGACCCTGGGTGTCCTGATCCCAGCGCTCCCACATTCCCGCAGCGTCTTTTGAGACCATATAGCCCCAACTGGGACGTGTCTTCTGATTTGCAACGGCGTAGGCCACATCGCCCCGGTTAGCATTCATCAGCGTTCGCATATAGAAGAACATCCCGACCAGGCCCACTGACACGTGCTGTTTGCGTGTTACCATGATGTCATGTACCAGATTGTCGATCACCGCCTGGCGGCGGTCCTCCGGAACCAGCCCCATCGCCAGCGGCAACACGTAAGAGCATTGCGTTTCGCTTGCATACTTGTTCGTGTCGGGATTGAAGAAACGTTTGTTGAATGCCTGTTTGACCTTTTGGGCCACATCGGCGAACTGTTTCGCATCCTCGTCCTTTCCCAGCAGGGTCGCGATTTGGGCCATCCGGGCGTGCACGAAAGAGTAAAACGCCGTCGAGATCAGCGGCCGGGAAGTGCTGCCTTTTGTCGACCTCAAGTAGGCGTCGCACCAGTCGCCGTAAGTGTTACGGTCCACGGTGAAATCGTTCTTGAGAACGCCCTGCGCATACTTGAGCCATTTCTTCATGGCCTCGTAATTCTCTTCCAGCACCCGCCGGTCGCCGTAGTACTTGTGGATCGCCAGCGGGACAAGGACGAGATCGGCGGGCCATACCATATCTCCGGTGTAGGTCTGCCAGAGCGCAGGACTGACATCCGAGACCGCCCCGTCCTTGCGCTGATCCAGGCGGATATCCTCGAGCCATTTCGTGTAATGGGCGGCGACGTTCGCATGGGCGCTCTCGTCCTCGACGTACACAAAACTCCCACCCAGCCAGCCCTGCCGCTCGTCACGGTCAGGATCCATCGTGGCACCGCGCTTCTGACTCAGCTGGTCGTAATGCATCATCTTGTTGAATTTGTTGACCAGTGGATTGGAACACTCAAAAAACCCGGTCTCTTCGACGTTGCAGTGGATGAACAGGCCCTCGAAATTCGCCTTGCTCGGAACTCCGGGAAAGCCTGTCACCTCTACATACCGATAGCCCTGTCCGCGAAAACGCGGATACCAGACTTCCTGGCCCTTGCCCTTAAGGATGTAAACGTCCGTCGTACGGGCGCTGCGTTGGTTTCTCACGTTGAACCGGCCGTTGGCAAAGAGGCTGTAGCCCGATCGCATCTGCACTCTCGTCCCGGCCGGTCCTGAAATCTTGAGCCGCACCGTGCCGTAAAAGCCCTGGCCCATATCGACGATATACACGCCCGGGTCCGGATTCGTGATTGCCACCGGCTTGAGTGTCTCACACACCCGCATCGGCTCGTACATGAACGCTTCGAGCTTTCCACCGGGCGATTTCACCAGTTGTGCCCGCTGCCAGCCGGAATCATCGAAACCCGCTCTGCTCCAGCCCGGCATCTCCATCCGGGCGTCATACTCTTCCCCATCGAACTCATTATTAGCCCGAATCGGCCCCTCGTCGGTTATCGTCCAACTGCCGTCACTGACGATTTCTTGCGTTGTGCCGTCGAGATAATCAATCCGCAGCACCAGGAGCAGTCGTGGTCTGCCGAAGCCCTTGCCCCGCGGGCCGAAATAACGCCCATTGCCGAGAATGACGCCTATTGCATTGGCCCCTTTTTTGAGGTAGTCCGTAACGTCAAAAGTAACGTACAGCAGGCGCCTGTTGTACATCATGATGCCGGGATCCCGCTCGCGGTCGGTTACTTCCCGCCCGTTAAGGAACAGGTCGGACTCACCCAGCCCGCAGATGTACGCCGTCGCGTACTTGACCGGCTTGTTGAGCTCGAACTCCCGGCGCACGTACCGCGCGGGCAACCTCGAATGCCGGCCCGCACCCTCAACCTCACCCTCGCCTTTGGAGCACCAACTGCCCGTGTGCCCGGACTTTTCACCGTCGATAATGTTCGTCGCCGGCCAAATCCCCTGTGCGAGATGCGTGGGATGCTCGGATCTGTATTTGAGCAGCTTGCCTCCCCGTGCGGCGGCCGCGACGTTCTCGCCTTCCGAAGAATAGACTTCAAACTCTCCCAATTCGACGAATCCCGCCTGATAGCCGGAGTGTATGCGCAGCTTCACGTATCGGGCCTTGACGCCGTCCAGCGGGAACGTTTGGGCCCCGGTTTCGGCCTTGAGCGTCCCATTGAGAACTCTCTTGAATGCCTGCTTGTCCTTTGACGTTGTCGAGACCTCAACGGAGAAGTCCTTGCTGTAGTGGTTGTATCCGCTCTCCTCCTGGCCGTAGTTGTGAATTACGATGCGATTTATGCGGTGTGTCTTTGACCCGGCCAACTCAAGCAAGAAGAATTCGTCGATTGGCTTCTTTGCTTTTTTGGATTTTTCCAGACCAATCCATTGCGCCCCCTGCCAGTCCTCCGGCTTGAGCAGTCCCATGGTCCACAGGGCCGGCTGACTCCATGCCGACACCTTTTCCTCCTTGTCCCACACACGTACCTTCCAGTAACACCGCGTCCGCGATTGAAGCGGTCTGCCTTCGTAAACAACGTGGATACTCCGGTCCGACTCGACCTTGCCGCTGTCCCACAGGTCACCTTTATCCTGTTTGAGCTTCTTTTCGCTGGAAGCGACCAGAATCTGATACGCGCTCTGCATCCAGCCCCGCCCGCTCGCTTCGATGATCCAACTCAGCCGCGGCTTGACTACATCGATCCCCAGCGGGTTCTCCAGGTATTCGCAGCGCAGGTTGGCGACCTTCGCGCTTTCGCTTGCAACCGCCGCGTCGATTCCCCACCCGAACGTGGCCGCCAGCAGCGCCGCGATCAACAGTACCATCCACAATTTGCTCTTCATGATCGATCCTTACTTTTTTTGTACGTGTTTAGCGTCCCCGGCGTCACATGACACCTACCAAGGCGTACAGTTCCTGTACTCTAACCCCCCGCGCCGCGCTGTCGAACGTTTTTCGACTTTTCTGACTGGAGTGCCGTGGTCTTCCGTCCGATAACATACCCACACATGCCCGACCACCCTGGCTGGGCGCCGTGGCGACCGCACGGAATGCTCCAACTGCAGGAAACTCCTCGGCGAGATACAAACGCTCCGACGCGAACTCGCCGCCGCCATATATGGGCGCTCGCGGCAGGCGATACCGGCGCGTGTGGGCAATACTTGGCGACCTGCGAACCGTACGGACGAGCCTCCCATGAAGCAGTTCATCGTGCACCTTTTCGTGGCTGCCGTTGCGGCACCCGGCATGTGGGTGTGCCCCGCCACTTTTCTGAGGCGCACCCTGCCCACGCATCGCGGATAACGGCGTGCCGGCTTGACACGACCCCAAAAGTGGGTTACCTTTAAGGATGAGGGGTGCGTCCACCGACACCCACAAGAACGGGGTTGCTGCGAGGTCGCCATGACGGAAAACCGATATCGCACACGCGGGCTTGTCTTGTTTCTCGTTGGTGCTTGCTGCGCGGGCGCAGCCAGCCAATCCAAGGCGGCGAAGGCCGCGCCCAAGGTCGTACGGGTCAACGTCACGGTCGACAGCCAGGCGCCAGGCCACGAGGGCGCCAAGGCGCTGGACGGCAATCCGCAGAGCATGTGGCACACGCGGTTTCAGTCCGGCCAGACCCCCCATCCGCACCACATCGTCGTGGACCTGGGCGCCGCCTACGAGATCTCCGGCTTCACCTACCTGCCGCGACCCGGCGGCGGAAACGGAACCATCAAGGACTACGAGGTTTACGTCAGCAACAGCAACAAACAGTTCGGCAAACCGGTGGTCAAGGGCACGTTCGCCAAGAAGAACGCGGAGAACGTGGTCACGTTTCCCGCCAAGGTGAAAGGCCGGTACGTGCGGCTGGTTGCGCTGTCGGAGGTGGCCGGCCAGCCGTGGACCTCCATCGCCGGATTGCGGATCCTCTCCGAGGGCGTCGCGTTCAGGGCCAAGGGCTCGAAAGAGACCAGCGCACCCCCTCTTGTTGACGGGGAAGCGGCCAGCGAAGAGAAACTCCAATTCGAGACCCTCAAGTACGATCTGCGGAACCGGGCGAACTTCGCCAAGGTCGCCGCAGAAACCTACCGCCCCGAGGCGCTCATCCTGGAGTCCGACCGCGACCCGGTGGACGTGGTGCTGCGGCGGACGGCGGCCTTGCTTGCGGACCTGAAGCGGATGACTCCCGCGCCGCTCTTGGCATCGCTGGAGAAGCAACTCCAGGGGCTCGTGGCGGCAAACTCCCAGACCGCCGTGACGGACGCCGACGCCCGTTTCACGTTGTTCCAGAAGGCGTGCAGCGTCCGCCGCAAGATCGCCTTTGCCAATCCGCTGCTCGCCTTCGATCGGCTCCTGTTCATCAAGCGCCATCGGTCGTCGTTCAACCACATGTGCGACCAGTACTACGGCATCAACGCCCAGCCGGGCGGCGGGCTGTTCGTCTTGTCCGCGCCGTTCGGACCGGACCCGAAACTCCGCGACGTCCTGGCCGACGCACGCGTCGCCAACGGCCGCCTTAAGGGCCAGGAACTCACCGGCGGGTCGTTCCTCGCGCCCGAACTCTCCTACGACGCCAAGACCATTCTCTTCGCTTACGTCGAGTGCACCGGCGACCGCAAACACCAGTGGCACACCGAGACCGACAAACGCGGCTACTGGTCCATCGGGCGGTCCTACCACGTCTTCAAGGTCGGCGTCGACGGCGGCGAGTTGACGCAACTGACCGACGGCACGTGGAACGACTTCGACCCCTGCTGGCTGCCCAACGGACGCATCGCGTTCATCTCCGAACGCCGCGGCGGATACCTGCGGTGCGGCCGCACATGCCCCACCTACACCCTGCACGACATGGCCGCCGACGGCAGCGACATCCGCCGCCTCAGCCCCCACGAAACCAACGAGTGGCACCCCAGCATCACGAACGAGGGACTCGTCATCTACACGCGCTGGGACTACGTTGACCGGCACGGTTGCACGGCCCACATGCCGTGGGTCACCACGCTCGACGGGCGCGACAGCCGTGCCGTGCACGGCAACTTCGCCCCTCGCCGCTCCCGGCCCGACATGGAGGTCTCCATCCGCACGATTCCGACCTCCCACAAGTACGTCGCCACCGCCGCACCCCACCACGGGCAGGCGTTCGGAACGCTCATAATGATCGACCCCGACGTGGAGGACAACGACGCCCTGTCGCCCGTCAAACGCATCACGCCCGACGTGGGGTTCCCGGAATCACAGGGCGGCAAGCACGCCTACGGCACCGCGTGGCCGCTCAGCGAAGACTACTACCTGTGCGTCTACGACCCGGTGGTGGCTGTCGCCGGCCGGCGCGGCTCGCAGGGCCGCGGCGACTGGAAGAAGTTCAACTATGGCATCTACCTCGTCGACGCCTTCGGCAACAAGGAACTCATCTACCGCGACCCCGCCATCGGGTGCGTGAGCCCCATCCCGCTGCGGCCGCGGGTGCAGCCGGGCGTTATGCCCCAGTTCGTCAAGGACGGTGATTTTCTG
The DNA here is from genome assembly GCA_030602705.1 of Planctomycetota bacterium. Classification (GTDB taxonomy): domain Bacteria; phylum Planctomycetota; class Phycisphaerae; order FEN-1346; family FEN-1346; genus JAUVZF01. Next base: position 1,152 of record JAUVZF010000052.1, on the reverse strand, counting down.
CCCGCACCGGCCAATAACGAGCCCGGCGCCATCCGAAGGGAACCAGACGCCACCGTCGCCGTCATTGATGTCTACGACGGGCTGAAACCATGGCCCGAGGGAACCGAGATCAAGGCCATCCGCGTTATCGAGGTCGTGCCGATGTCGGTACCGTCGGGCGGGCCGCCGCACGAGGTCGGCCTGCGCCTGCCATCGGCGGGGGATTCGGTCATGCCCGTCCGGTACGTCCTCGGCACCGTGCCGGTCGAGGCCGACGGCAGCGTGCATTTCCGCATCCCGGCCAACATCGAGGTGTTCTTCCAGGCCGTGGACGCCGACGGCCTGGCCGTCCAGTCGATGCGCTCGGCAACCTATGCCAAACCGGGCGAGCGGCTGGTCTGCCGCGGCTGCCACGACCGCCGGCACCGCGCCCCGGCCGCACCGAAGATCGTGCCGCTGGCGCTGCGGCGTCCGCCGCGGCGGCTCACACCCGACGTGGACGGGTCCAATCCGTTCAGTTATCCCCGCCTCGTCCAACCCGTGCTCGACAAGCGCTGCGTGACCTGCCACAGCAAACACCCCAAGAAAGCGCCCGATCTGCGTGGCAGCGTCGCCGGCAAGGGGCGAAACACCTACTTCGCTTCCTACAACAGCCTGGCACGGAAATACGGATTCTGGAACTATCGGCACGGCTACCGCACCACGCCCGGCCAGTTCGGCGCACGCGCGTCGAAACTGTACCAGATGCTCAAGAAGGGCCACAACGACGTGAAACTTACCCCCGACGAGATGCACCGCATCACGCTCTGGCTCGACTGCTGCTCCGTCTTCTACGGCGTCTATGAGCGAGACGGCGGCCAGGCCCAACTCGCCGGCAAGATCGTCGGACCCACGTTGGAATAGGCGAGACTCGGCGCCTCGGGACAAGCCGAACGGGTCTCGCCGTTGGCTGACATGCGTCCTGCTGTATAAGACTTACGTCAAATTTCACCTCGCCGAAACGGTCAAATGCGCGTTTTTTTTGGCTCGGAGCCTTGATTCTGGGCCGTGAGGGGCGATTTGGGGGTCGAATGTTAAGATAGGTAAGGCAAAACGCGCTGGTTTTGGGTCCGTTTTTGCGATTTATGTGTCCGTTTTTGTCCGTTTTTGTTCCGTTTTGTTCCGTTTTTGAGG
>JAUVZF010000037.1 GCA_030602705.1 Planctomycetota bacterium | reverse complement strand
CGTCCACGGCGACTCCGCTGTAGGTGTTGGCGCCGGTCAGTTCCAGCGTCCCCGGGCCGGTCTTGGTGAATCCTGCGGTCCCGGCGTCGATGACCGACTCGATGCGGGCGTCCACGTTGGCCTCGATGGTCGGCGCGTCGCCCTCGAGTGTAATCGTCCCGCCGGTCAGTGTGTACTTGTGGCCGTTTGCGTCATCGAACACGATGCGGCCCGCGGTGACGCCGGTGACGTCGACCGTGACGGTGGGGTCGGCGGTGGCGTTGCCGGCGCCGAACGCGGCGCCGGCCTTTTTCGTATTGTCCCAGGCGACGTTACCTTCCCCGTCCCACCAGTTCTCGCCGCCGCCGATCCACGCTCCGTCGCCGTCCTGGGCGCCGGCGGCGCCGGTGTCGGCGTCCCACGTGAGCGCCAGCGCGAGGATTGCGGTGATGGCGGTCGCATCGTGTGGCCCCGTCGCATCGCCTGTGGTGAAGCCCCGGCTGTCTAGGATTGTCGGCGTGAACTCCAGTTGGAAGGCCTCGGTGATCTCTTCGCCGAAGGCGCGGAAATTGGCCATGCCGTAAGCCGAGGTGAAGCCGGCGTAGTCCCACGTGCCGGTGTGGCTTCCGAGTTCGTCCGCGAGCACGAGCGTGCCGCCGGCGATGTCAACGTAGGTATTCGTGGTGCTTTGGAACTCGAAACCCCAGTTGCCGTCGCCCGCGGTGCGGACCGTTCCGACTTCGAAGGTTCCGCCATCGAGGTTGTAGATCGCCGAACCGGTATCGCCGACACCACCGCCCATCTTGATCGTATTCTCTCGCCAGTCGCCGGTCGAGACCGTGCCGTCGGTCTGCGTGAAAACAGCCTCTTGTCCTGAGCCGCTGACGGTAAGATACATACCGTACTGTCCGAACAATAGCATGCCGCTATCTGCGTTCATCTCGTAATAAGCCTTGGCGTTGTCGCCACTGGAGGCGAGGGTTAGTTTCTTGAAGATGACGTCGCCCGCGCCGTCGTCCTGGATGAAGCCGCTGGGGGCGGCGGCGGCGCTGTTATTGTTGCCGATATACACCTCAGGATACCAGCCGCCAGTATGGAAGCCGGAGTCAATGCTGCCGCCTTGCATGTTGTAGGTGCCGACGGCGGTACCGGTGCCTATTTCGATGTTTTTCCGAAAACAATCCAAGTTGCCTGCCGTCTGTGTCAAGACAGCCTCCCCGGTGCCTGTGGTGCCCAGTCTCAAGGTCAGTCCGCGGCCCGCTGTGTGGCCCGCCACCGGCCAATCGCTGTTCATGTTGACCGAGTAGCCACCGGGCACGACGGCTGTATCGTGTTCTGCCGGAACGCCGTCGGGGTCCCAATTTTCCGGAGTCAAAACATCGCTGCCGACACCGCCCCCGTCCCATTGATAAGTATCCGCCTGGGCCGCGCTGCCCAGCACCAGCACCCCCGCCAGAGCCATCGTTCCAAGAACACTCAGTTTCGAGAACATTTTCTCTCCCTCCCTTGGTTTCTCGTGCTTCGCAGAGTAGCACCGCTTCTCTTTTGCGCGGCCCGCAAGCGGGCCTCAGAATGACAACGCCAACCACCCTGGCCCGGTACGGGTCCCTATGGACTGGGCGCCGTGTTCATACGGACCCGTACCCTGGCGACCGCGTACGCCAACACAGGTGATACTTCAGGAGTGCTATCCCCACAAATGGTCTCCCCCATTACAACCATAGTATAGCACAAAACGGGCGAAAAGCAAATGCCGGGAGGGGGGCAGCGCCGGGGGCTCCTAAGCCGTTGCTGCGCAAGGGGTTACAAAATTTCGGCCCGCCGGATTTTTTTGAGGCAAAAAGGTTCCAGGAGTGCTCTGTTGAAAAGCCTGGGGGCTGGCGACGTCGGGCTCGGGCGTGCGGGGTGTCCTCACGCCGCACGCCAACCAGGTGCGGGGTGAGGACACCCCGCACCCTTGCGTCAAGGCAAAAAGCGGGCGGCCACCGATCCCCGGTGGACCGCCCGCCTTTATTGCTCATCTATCCGGCCAAACCGGCCCAGTTACATATCCAACCTTTACGGCGTACGCCACTTACGCCCGGCGACGACGCCGCGTGAGTGCGCCCAGGCCGCCGAGGGCCAGCAGGGCCAGCGTGGCCGGCTCGGGCACGACATACGCCTCGTCGCGGACCACCCAATTGTCAAGGCTGCCTGCTTCCTCCCCGTAACGACCTTCAATTTCCATTTCTAGCAAACCATTATGGCCGGGTGTGTCGTCAGTCGTATCAATGCCCCACACCCCAAGAACACCGTTGACCCAAAAGTCGGCCTCGTCGGCGGCCAGGTCCTGTTCTCCGAAGTAGTCGGTCAACGTACTGCCGGTACGGTTTAGCACCAGGTCAACGTGATAATACGTGTCCTGGTCCAAACCTTCTATAACGGCAGTGGTCTCTCCGGTGGAGGGTTGGTCCATGCTAAAGTCCATATCGTTGGTGCCTGAAGGCTCGAGGTAGATCTCGGCCAGGTTGCCGCCATTACCGATGAGAGGTATCTTGATAAGATTATCATCGAGCAGGTCGTCAAAATCGGCTCGTATGTCAAAACTGAGCGTCCATACGGCGCTGGCCGTTCCCGTGGTAGTGCCGGCGTCGACATTGTAAATAACGCATTCCTTAGTGTCCAAGCCGTCGCCAGCGAAGTCCATTTCGTCATTGGCGGTGTCCAAGACACAAAACCCCGGGTAGTCGTTCACAAAGCTTGTGTCACCAAGGGTGGCCTCGGTGAAATAATCCTCCTGAAGAATCCCGGCGTTGGCCGCCATCGGTGCGCCCAGGAACATCACGGCGAGTGCGAGAAACAATCCCGCAACCGCTGCAACAAGAATCGTGTGCTTCAACATGGCTCTGCTCCTTTTCCTTCCTCCAACCAGGTAGCCGTTCAACCCTCTGCAACCCCGCGTTGCAGTGTTGAGGTGCCGCTTCGCGGCCTACCATTCCCCTCGACAACGGTTGACGTGTTTTCAGGCCCTCGGGACCACCCCGAGTTGAATTGCCCTTAAGTTCGGTCTCCTGGGGCCTCGCCTGCGCCCACGAAAGTACCCTTAAACGTCTGCCATCTCCTCCGGGAGATGGGACGGGGTCTTTCAACCGCTCGGCTTGTGCCGGCCCCCGGCCCAGACATGCGTGAGCGATGCGTCCTTACGTCCTAAGCGTCACCCAAGTGATAACAGTATAACACATGTTCGGCGAAAGTCAAATCGTTTCAGGGGATTCGGGGGGGGGGGCTTAAGTCCCTGTAGGATAAGGGGTTATAAAAATTTCGGGGAGGGTTTTTTTGCCCCGGCGGCCCATTACTAACCCCCGATGGGAATCGGGGGCATGGCCGTTGCGGAATGCGGAACGAACGGCAACGGCCCGCTGGCGAGCCGCGATCCCGGCGCGCCGGGAGAGCGGAACGCCGAGAACGGCGTTGAGCATTATTGCCGGGGCACGCCCCGGCCTACGTTAGGCTCAGGGCAGGCCCTCGGCTACGCTCGGTGTGACGTGATTGCCGGGGCACGCCCCGGCCTACGTTCTGTCAGGGCGCCTTGCCCCGAATGTCGTAGCAGTAGAGGAAGTTGCCGTGCCGCAGGTACAGGCGGCGGCCGCACACGACGGGGTGGGCCCAGGCGGGTCCGCGGCCGCCTTTCGGGATGGTGAACTGGCTGAGAAGAGCGTGGGCGTCGGGCGTGGCCTTCACGAGTCCCACCCGGCCGCGCTCGCTGTACGTGTAAAGCATGCCGTCGGCGAAGGTGAGCGACCCCTTGCCGACACCGTCGGCCTTGTACATGACGTTGCCGGTCTTCATGTCGAGGCACACCCACGTGTCCCGCACCTTCGTGCCGTAGAGGTACCCATTGAGGCCCAGGATGCCGCCGTGATGGTTATCGAGGACGCCCGTGTGCCAGACCTGCGTCACCGAGGCCGTCTGCCCGTTGACGGTCAGCCGGAGGCATCGGGCCGCGCCGGGCCCGAGCGTCGCGACGGCAATGAGTCCCTCGTGGAAGACGGGCGTCGAGACGGTCTCGTCCTCGTACGCCTTGTGGTCGTGCCGCCACAGCAGTTTGCCCGTCTCGGCGTGGACGCCGACCACTGAGGCTGACATCATCGTGACGATCTGGCGCAGGCCCTTGTAGTCGATGAGCACGGGCGACGCGTAGCCGGGCTTATCGCCCGTGCCCCGGCAGAGCCACACCGTCTGGCCTGTCGTTTTGTTGAGTGCGGCCATAGCGACGATCTGGCCGCCGGGCACGCAGACGACGCGGTCGCCGTCGATGAGCAGCGATTCGGCCAGCCCCCACCGGATGTTGCGGCCGTTGAACTTTCTCAGGATGTTCACCGACCAGATGGTGCGGCCCGTCTTTGCGTCGAGGCATGCGACGTCGCCATCGGCGTTCCCGTGGTAGAGGCGGCCGCCGTCGATGGTGGGCGTGCTGCGTGTGCCCGGGACTTCGCGCTCCCAGGCCGGGCCGTTCTTCGCCCGCCAGAGCGTCTTGCCGGCAAGGTCGAGGGCGGTGATGACGGTGGCTTTGCCGATGTTGCCGGTTGTGTAGATGCGACCGCCCGCGATGGCGACGGTGGAGAAGCCGTAACCGATGCCGGTGGCCGTCCAGAGGCGTTTCGGCCCGCCCGCGGGCCACCGCTTCAACAGGCCGGTCTCGGTGGAGATGTTGTCGCGGTTGGGTCCGTGGAACTGCGGCCACTCCGCGCTCGCCTCAGCACCGGCGGCCGGGCGCGACGCAAGCGCCGCGAGAGCACCGGTGACGAGCAGAGACAGGGCAAGCCATCGGACACGGGTCCGGCGTCTCGGCATCTTGCTCTCCTTGGGATCGTGGGCCATCGTGCGGTTGTTCCCTCTTGCGGACAGAAAAGTGGACATTCTACTTTTCTGGTCCCCGGAGGTTTCCCCGGCGTGCGGCTGGGCACAACCTCTTGCCTTGCCCGCGTCTCATCGGAACTGGCCGAAAAAGCAGAATGTCCCCTTTTTCCCCTTTTTTCCAGAACTGGCCGAAAAAGTCATGGTTGAGGTCCTTTCTCGATGTCCGGTTCTCAACATCCTAGTAGCAGCGCCGCAACCGCCACGGCTCCAATCACCGCGCCCACGACCAACGGCCAGAAAACCAGCAGCCATGTCCAGCCGTTGAGTTTCATCGGAGCGTTTGCCCTCGGGCTTCCCGCGGCGGCGCAGGCTTTCGCGAGCGAATGCACCGCACGCGGCAATGTCATTTCGACCGAGTCCCCGCGCGAGCGGGGGCGAGCGGAGAAATCTCGCCGCTGGTCAGGCCGACAACGGAAAACGGCGATCCCGGCGCGCCGGGACTCGACTCGCCGCGCCTCGAGCTGCGGTCGCTGCGTACGCATCCGGTATCAACAAGGATCGGAATGACACCACGCTAAACACATGCCGCGGCGTGCCGCGGCCTACAGGGCTCACAGTTTGTGGTCGGCCGGCTTGAGGCCTTTCTTGAAGCCGCGCATGCCGATCTTGTTGGGGTTGTACGGGCGGACGAAATCGACCTTGGCCTTGGGTGGGATCTTGTCGTCCATCCCGAGGCCCCAGTAGATGCCGTTGATGAGGAGGCGCCGGAATCCTTCGCTCTTCAGGTCGCCGCCGTGGCCCATCGTGGTGGCGAAGACGCGCGAGGTCTTGCCGCCGGCGCCCTTGAACTTCTTGAGCCAGGCCACCGGGACGGGTTTCTTCTTGGTGTTGGGTTCGTCTTTGGGGTCCATGCCGACCAGAACGTGGCCCATGATTAGTGGCGTGCACTCGCCTTCGAGCGTGGTGATGCCGTAGACGTCGGAGGGTCCCCAGATGTCGTCGCAGCCTCGCACGACGGGGCGGTTCTCCATGCCCTTGGCGACCCGTCCGCGCGTGCTCTCCCCGCCGTGCTTTCCATAGTGGCCGGCCCAGGTTTCGCCGAGGACCCATCGTCCCCATCCGCCCTTGGGGTCCTTGCTGCGCCAACTGTATTTGGCGTAGGGGCTGTCTTTGAGTTTGCGATAGTTGAAGGCGTGGGTCGTGGTGCGAAGGCCCATCATCGGTTTGCCGGAGTTGGTGAAGTCGATGATGTGTTTCATCTGGTCGTCGGGCAGTTCGCGGAACCGCAGGAACAGGACCATCATGTCGGCCTTGTCGAGTGTCTCCAGCCCCGGGATGTTGTCGAGGGCGCCGGGGTCGATCTCGCCCGTCTGCTTGTTGACGGCAAACAGGACGGTGCACTTGAATCCGTGATGGACGGCGGCGATTCTCGCCAGCGCCGGGATGACCTCTTCGGAGCGGTATTCGTCGTCGCCGGCGACAAAGACGACGTGCTTGCCTGCGCCGGGGCCGTCTTTGCCTTCGAGGACGATCCACGGGTCGTCGGCCCTGGCGCGGGAGCCGAGCAGGCAGGTCGAGCCGACGAGGGCAAGCGTCCAGAATGTGAGTGCGCGTTTCGTCTTGGGCATGGCGGATCTCCTTTCGTGCGGAGCGGGAGGTGGCGTGCCTCTCGCATCACCGTGATGGACGCCGGTGATTGTAAACGATTCAGGCCGGCCGATGCCAGCGCCTAATGCGGCGTCGAACACGGCCGCCCTTCGGGCTGCCGTGCCACCCTCCTGGCGGGGTGGCACGGCCCTTGGGCCGTGCAGCCGCACTCGGCGCGATGCGACCCACGGCCGCGTCTTCGCCGCTGCCGTGCCACCCTACTAGGCCCGATGTGACCCACGGCGACCCGGCTATCCCCAATGCCACCCGGCCAAACACGTACCTTCGCTTGCGAAAGCATGCGCTGAGCCGCGGCGCGCTGCGGCCTACGTGCTTTTCCATTGCTTGACAACCGCCTGCCCTGCGGCTAGTCTGGTCGCACAATCGGAGTTGTCCCACGAACCGCCGCTGGGCCGGAGAGCGGCACGAGTCCAAGGAGGTGCAGGATGAAGCGTCGTGAACTGCTGAAAGTAGGGGCGGCCGGGGCGGGACTCGTGGTCCTGCGGTCGGGGATGCTGATGGGCGCAGACGCCCCCAGCAACAAACTCAACATTGCCGCCATCGGCGTGGGCGGCCGCGGCGGCGCCGACATAAACGGCTGCAAGAGCGAGAACTTCGTCGCCCTGTGCGACGTGCACGAGAAGAACCTCGAAAAGCAGGCCAAACGGTTCCCGAAGGCCAAGACGTACGTCGATTGGCGGCGGTGCCTCGACCAGAAAGACATCGACGCCGTCATCTGCGCCACCACCGACCACACCCACGCCTTCATCAACACGTGGGCGCTGAACCGCGGCAAGCACGTGTACTGCGAGAAGCCGCTGGCCAACTCGGTGGAGGAGGCCCACGTGGTCCGCGAGGCGTATCTGAAGCAGAAGGGCAAGGTGGCCACGCAGCATGGCACGCAGATCCACTCCTCCGACAACTACCGCCGCATGGTCGAAATGGTGCGCGGCGGGGCCATCGGCACGCCGAAGGAGGCACGCGTCTGGTGCAGCCGCGTGCCCAAAGGCGGCGGCTATCTGCCGGAGGTCACGCCTATCCCGAGCCACATCCATTGGGACCTGTGGATCGGCCCGTCGCCGATGCATCCGTATAACCCCGGATACGTGGGCTGGTGCCTGAATTGGAACCGGTTCTGGGACTTCGGCAGCGGCCAGATCGGCGACATGGGCAGCCACATGATAGACATGGCCTACTGGGCGCTCGACCTGGGCATCCCCACCACCTGCAAGGCCGAGGGCTCCATGCCGCGCAGCGAAGCCACGTTGCCCATCTGGCTGACCGCCGAGTGGGACCATCCGGCCAACGACTGGCGGCCGGCCGTCAAGGTCTACTGGTACGATGGCGGCAAGAAACCGGGCATGCCGTCGAAGGTCTTCAACCGCGACGGGATGTTCAAGGGCGTCATCTTCAGCGGCGACAAGGGGTACATGATCTGCGATTACGGGTACCGCATCCTCATGCCGACCAAGGGCGACATGACGCACTACAAGACGCCGAAGACGGAGAAGGACCTCATCCCGAAGTCCATAGGGCACCACCGCGAGTGGATCGAGGCCGCCAAGACCGACCGAAAGACCACCTGCAACTTCGATTACGCCGGCGCCATGATCGAGCACAACCTGCTGGCGCTCGTGGCGTACCGTGTCGGCAAGCCGCTCCAGTGGGACTCGAAGAACCTCAAGGCCACGAACTGCCCCGAGGCCGACAAGTACATCCGCAAGACATACCGCGAGGGGTGGACGCTGAACGGATAACACGCGTATCTGAAATCTCAGATTGCGGATTTCAGATCGTAAACGGCAAATGCCGAGTGCCAAATGACAAACTGAGCCGCGGCGGTGTTGAGGTGGGAACGTAGGCTGCGATGCCGTGCGTGTTTAGCCGGGTGGCACGGCCACGCGCAGCGTGACCGTGTGCTGCTCGGCGCAACGCGACCCACGGCCTCCGTACGGATACCGTGCCACCCTCCTGGCGGGGGCGAGGCGCAGTTTTCGGGGGTGGCACGGCCACGCGCAGCGTGACCGTGTGCTGCTCGGCGCGGCGTGCCCCACGGCCTCCGTACGGATGCCGTGCCACCCTCCTGGCGGGGTGGCACGGCCCTTGGGCCGTGCACCCGCAGTCGGCGCGAGGCGACCCACGGCCGCGGCTTCGCCGCTGCCGTGCCACCCGGCGCGGCTCGTGGGTGCGGCACCAGCGTCTTACGCACCGGCGACGGCTTCGGCCACCATGTCGCCGACCTCTCGGGTCTCGGGTGGCGTGAATACTACCCCGCGCCGAGAGCCCTACCCCAGGGCCAGAATGCTTTCGACGGAGATGTCCTCGTCGATGGCCTCCCAGTGGATGCCGACACCGCCGCCGATCAGACGCCACTGCTTGCGCTGTTCCTCCGCGGCGTCGCGCAGACGTGGAAACCACTCAAGCGGCACGGTGATCTGACGTCCGTCGGCGAGCGTAACGCAGAACGTGTCCTCGCCGAAAGCGACGTCGGTCGCCAACGGCTCAACCTTAACCACTGAAGTGCTCATGCCACCGCTCCTCAATCTCGGCGCGGCGTGCCCCACGGCCGCGGCTTCGCCGCTGCCGTGCCACCCTCCTATTAGGGACGAGGCGCAGTTTTCGGGGGTGGCACGGCCACGCGCAGCGTGACCGTGTGCTGCTCGGCGCGACGCGACCCACGGCCGCGGCTTCGCCGCTGCCGTGCCACCCGGCGCGGCTCGTGCGTGCGGCACCATCATCTTACGCCCCGGCGACGGCTTCGGCTACCATGTCGCCGACCTCGGTGGTGGAGTGGCCCATCCTGCCGGCCGACTGGCTCTGCATTCTGGGCGTGACTTCCATGATGGCCTTTTCGACGCGGTCGCCGGCCGCCACGAGCGTCTCGTCGCCGGCATTGGTGCCGGTCTCGGTGAGCAGCATGGCGAGTGCGGCGATGGCGGCGATGGGGTTGATGCAGTTCTTGCCGGTGTACTTGGGCGCCGAGCCGCCGATGGGCTCGAACATCGAGACGCCGCCGGGGTTGATGTTGCCGCCGGCCGCCACGCCCATGCCGCCCTGGATCATCGCTCCGAGGTCCGTGATGATGTCGCCGAACATGTTGCAGACGACGACGGTGTCGTAGAACTCGGGGTTCTTGACGAACCACATGCAGCAGGCGTCGACGTGGTTGTAGTCGCGCTCGATGTCGGTGTAATCGGCCTGGCCGACCTCGTTGAACGTCCGCCACCACAGGTCGTGGGCGTAGGTCAGGACGTTCGTCTTGGCGACGAGCGTCAGCCGCTTCTTGTCGTCCCTGCGGCGGCAGAGATCGAAGGCGTAGCGGATGACCCGCTCGACGCCGTGTCGCGTGCTGCACATGATCTGCGTGGCCACCTCGTGCGGCGTGCCTTTGTACTGGATGCCGCCCATGCCGGTGTAGAGGCCCTCGGTGTTCTCGCGGACGACGACGAAGTCGATCTCCTCGGGCCCCTTGTCCTTAAGCGGCGTCCAGACGCCGGGGTACAGTTTCACGGGGCGCAGGTTGACGTACTGGTCGAGTTCGAACCTGAGGCGCAAGAGGAGGCCCTTCTCGAGGATGCCGGGCGCCACGTCGGGGTGCCCGACGGCGCCCAGGTAGATGGCGTCGAAGGAGCGGAGTTCCTCGATTTCCTCATCGCCGATGACGGGGATGGACGGCTCGTCCGGGTCGCCGCCTGCCTCCAGATACCGGTTGCCGCCGACGTTGAAGTCCTTGGTTTCGTAGGCGAAGCCGCACGCCTCACTGGCGGCCGCCAGGACCTTCAGACCCTCCGCGACGACTTCCGGCCCCGTTCCGTCTCCGCCGATGACCGCGATTCTGTACGTCTTCGCCATGGTAGTTCTCCTGCCGCATTCAAGGGGCAGTTTCTACAGCGCGCGGCCGCGTTTGGCAAGGTCTTATGCGCGGCGGTGGTGGGTGAAGGTGTGGCAACGATTTCTGACAGGCTCGTTGTGCCCAGGGCTGGGCGGGCCTGTCAGGCAAAAAGGTTCCATCAGGCAAAAAGGTTCCAGGAACCTTTTTCGGCAAAACAGCCTTCTTGCCACCAAGAACAGCGAAAACGCAAAAAGGTTCCTGGAACCTTTTTGCCCTGCCCGCCGCGCGAGTTCTCACTGCAATTGGACGTGAACTGTTGTGCGGTTGCTGTGAGGCAGCGGCGGGCTACGGCGCCAACAGCAAACGGCGAGATTCCTCGACTCGCTCCGCTCGCTCGGAATGACAGGCAATGCATGGGCCCGCTGCCGCAGCGAGAAAAAAACTGGCGCGGCGAGGCCTCCCGCGCAAACGGGGGGATGTTCGACAGGAACGCCTGCCGCGCCTTACTGCGAATTGAGATGTCCGGGTCCGGCTTGTTTCGGCTCAGTGTCTCCTTCGCCAGATGGCCGTAAGACCGAGCCCCGCGCCGATCAGGGCGATGGTGGCCGGTTCGGGTATCGGCTTGCCGCCGAGATAGGTCAGCAGCCCGCCGATCATGTCTTCGTAGTCCTGGTCGCCGAGTTTGCCGTTGCAGCCGAGGGGCAGGTCTTCCCACGCGATCAGCAGGCCGCGGTTCGTGTGGAAGGCGAGCATGTGATCGGTCTCGGCGCCGGCGCCGTCCGGATTGTAGGCGTTCTCGCTGAAGAAGCGGTTGCGCTCGGACCGGCCGCCGTCGGCGCTCAGGTACAGGCCGAAGTAATGGTCGGCAGTGACGTCGAAGGTGACCTTGGTGCCTGGATCGTCCACGCCCTGGGTAATGAGCGGGACGTAGTCGAAGTCGGCCGGGTTGCTCTCGCCCGGCTCATAGGTGTAGTAGCCCATGATGTTCAAATAACTGGCGTATCCGAGGCCGAGGTACGTCAGTTCGTACGACTGGTCGGTGTTGGTGAAGAACCGCTGGGCCTGCGTCTGGTCGCTGGCGGCGGGGTCTTCGCCCAGGTCCACGTTGCCGACGACGATGAGGGCGCCGACGGGGTTGGTAATGGGGCTGGGCAGGCCGGTGACCGGATCGGTGTAGCCTGCGAGCACGTCGCTGAGGCTCTCGCGTGCGCGCCCCGCGTAGCCGAAGTAGACGCGGTCGTAGGTGGTGTCGCCCTTGGTGTCGAGGATGGTCTTTGCGCCGGCGGTGCCGGCCATGGCTGCGGCGAGCACGAGCCCTGCCGCAAGAAGACGTGACGTGTGCCGTGCGCTCATCGAAAACTCCTACGCGGCGATCGTGAATAAGGACTGGCCCATTGGCTGCGGGGTCACGGTTAGGATACGCATGAAACCGGGCGAGGCAAATCGGCGGGGAGGCGCATGGCGGCGGACGGCGTCGCACCGCGCGGGGCAGGAAACGTAACCCGTTTCAGGACAAGGCTTTACGGGCTAACCGCGATCGCGCCGAAGGCGGCGTTGAAGCCGGGTTTCTCTGCCGAAGCGTGCGCGCATCGGCCGGAAACCGGGCGATTTTTTCGCGGCCCCAGCCGCCGCCGCGATGTGGAACCGCGTCGACCGTCGCGCAAAAGGGGGGGGTGACTTCGTGCGGCGGGCGCCTTACAATCCAGCATCATGCTGGAACTCGAGGAACATCGCCGCCGCATGATCGCGGAAGTGTCGGCTTTCATTACGTGGGGACTCGCCAACCCCGATAAGGTCCGACCGATTCCCCGGAAGCGAATCGGCACGGGGGGGTTCAGCCGGACGATGCAGTATCTGTTCTGGCGGGGCGTCTTCGGCACGGCCGACGTCGCGAACCGCGACCTTCTGCGCCGATTCCTGAGATGGGCCCGCCTCGGGTGAGGGTTCAGAGTTCAACGTCGGCCGCCGTCGCGGTGCACGGTGTTGAACTTTGGACTTTGGACTTTGGACTTTGAACTTTGGACTTTGGACTTTGGACTTTGAACTTTGGACTTTGAACTTTGGACTTTGAACTTTGAACGTTGGACTTTGGACGTTGGACTTTTTTATTCTTCGATCACCTTCAGGTCGTCCACGGTGACCAGGTAGATCTGCCATTCTTTGAGGTACGTCTTGGTGCCGCCGACGCCGACGATCTTGCCGAGGTACTTGCCCAGGTCGTAGGCGCTGGACTTGAGGACGACGAGCGGCCGGTTGTTCTGGTCCACGAGTTTGAACTTGATGGGATAATCGACGCCCTCGAGACTCTCCATCCTGGCGAGGAAGCCGGTGGCGAGGAAGTCGGGTTTCAGCAGGTTCTTGTCGCGTTGGGCATCGGCCTGTTTTTCGGCCCAGCGGGTCTTGATATCTGCCAGCCGCTCATCGAGTTGGTCCGCGAGGGAGGCCACCCGCACGTAATCGGCTTTCTCCTCGGCGCGGCGGGCAATGTAGGCCAGTTGTTGCTTGGCGGCGTTCTTGAGGTACGCCTTCTCGGCCTTCTCGGCGATCTGGCTGAAGGCGGCGGCCACGGCGTCGAAGTCGCGGTCGGGCACGTCCTTCGCAAGTTCCGCCCTCAGATCCCTCTTGGCCTCCTTGAACGCCTCGACGAGCGGTTCGCTCTTGGGCGGCTCGATGTCGATCGGAACGGTCCGGCGCTGAGTCGTGGAACCGGTCGCCGCCACGTACTGATTGACGACGTAGACGCGGGCACTCTCGGGCGGGGCAATCTTGACGAACTCGCCCTCAGCGGGGCCGAGCACCTGGACCGTATCGTCCTGCTTGAGGGTGGCCATGACGCACCAGCGGCGCGTGGCCGTGGCGCTCGAGGCGTACACCCGCGCGCTGGGCGCCGAGACCGTCGCGGTAGCGCCGGTGCCGATCGTCAGGTCGCTCTTACGCACGAGGCCGTAGATTCCCTCGGGCGGCCGCAGGGCCAGCCAACCGTCCTTCTCGCCTTCGACGGTCACCGGGGCGTTCTTGCCCATCATCAGCAGCGGGTAATAGTACAGGGCCGGGCCGCAGCGAACGTTCACCAGGTCGGCGCTGATGTATCCGGTGTAGGGATGAGTCGGCGTGGTCGGCGCCGGAAGGGTCGGCGCCGGAAGGGTCGGTGCCGGCGTGGTGGGGACGGCGGGAGGCGCCGCCGCGGGCGCGCCAAAGGCAGGCAAGTCCCCAGTGGAAGGCTGGGCCGACGCTGCGAGCGGCAGCCCCGCCAAGACGATGCTCAAGCAGCACCCGAATACGAGTCGTGTCCGGCGCATCGAAACCACTCCTTCCTGACGCCCAGGGCAACGGCAGCGAAGGTGCGCAGCCGCACCCGCTGTCGGTCCCGCGTCCAACCTTTGACGCTATCGCGCCCGCGCTTGAGTGTCAACAAAAAAGGGCAACCTGTGGCGCTTCCACGGAATGAGTTTGCACAACTTTTTGGCGGTGCCAGCCGCTTACTGACGTGCGCGGCTAGTTCGTGTGCCTGACTAGCCGTGACGTGCGCGGCTGGTTCGTGTGCCTGACTAGCCGCGACGTGCGCGGCTGGTTCGTGTGCCTGACTAGCCGCGACGTGCGCGGCTGGTTCGTGTGCCTGACTAGCCGCGAGCGTCAGCGAGCGGGGAGGCCGCTGCAACCACTTCTTCCCAGTCGTCCTGGTTGAACTTGCACCCCGGGTCGGCTCGCCGCAGGTCGTGGAAGTAGGCCCAACTACGCGCGCGGCAGCCGCCGCAATGCAACTTGTAGTCGCACGTGGCACAGTGACCCGTGCGGTCGTCGCGGTCTCGCAGCAGGCGCATCACCGGATGATTCCAGATCGTCTCGAACGAATCGGTCCTGAAACTGCCGATGTGGATCGGCATGAAGACGCACGGCGTGGCGTCGCCGTTCGGTTGGACGGCCATGTAACAGCGTCCCGCGCCGCAGCCGCCGACGTACTTGGCGAGGATGCGGGTCATCTTTCCCCCGCCGTATCCGTAGTGGCCCGTGTTGACGGGGTCGGCGGGGTCGCCGAGTTCAATGCACGCGCGGCCGTACTGGGGGGCGCTCGACATGATGCTGATTCGCCCATCGACGAGGTATCTCTGGAGGATGCTGAGCATCCGTTCGCGCTCGGCGGGCGAGAGGTCCATGTTCACGACGTCATGGGCCCGGCCCGTCGGAATGAAGTTGAAGGCGTAGAACGTATCGACGCCCTCGCCGATGCACCACTCCAGCATCGGCTCCATCTCGTCGATGTTCCACCGGGTGACGGTCATCGCCACGCCGCACTTCACGTCGGGGTTGGCGACGACGTTCCGGATACCCGCGACCGACCGCTCCCACGCGCCGGCCCCGCGGAACGCGTTGTGCCGCGCGGCATCGACCGAATCCAGGCTGATCTCGATGTAGCGGATTCCCGCGCCGGCCATCGCCTGGATCTTCTCGGGCGTGCACAGCGTTCCGTTGGTCGCGACGGTCAGGTGCATCCCCTGGTCGCGGGCGTAGGCAGCGGTCTGGAGGAACGTGGGGCTCATCAGCGGCTCGCCGCCCGAGAAGGCGATCATCGCAACGTCGCGGTCGGCCAGGATGTCCACGATGCGTTTCTGCTCGTCGAGCGAGAGTTCGTCGTCGTCGCGGCGGCCGGCATCCTGGTAGCAGTGCTTGCACCTCAGGTTACACGCCTGGGTAAAGTTCCAGACGACCATCAGGGGGGCGACGAAGGTCTGCGGCTTCTTCAGACCAAGATGGCCGACGCTTCGGATGGTGGCCACCAGGCCTCGCCGCGTCGCGGGGTTGCCGAGGACACGGTGTTGAATCGTCTCTTTGCGGGCGCCGGTCTTGCGGCGGACGTATTCGGTCAACAGGTAGGGCAGGGCGAACTGGAGGTGGTACCAGCGGATGGAGCCGTCGGCGTAGGCCTGGAAGAACCGTTCGAGCCAGCATCGGCCGCCCGGTTTCTTGGCTGTCATGACCCGCAGCAGACGCTGAAGTTCCGGACGGGCCAGCATGCGTTCGACTTTTTCGGCTTCGGCCATGGTTCTGCTGCGTTGTTCGGATGGCGCGCGACGCTCCATCATAGGGCGCGCTGCAGCGCGCGACAAGGCTTTTGTGTGGCCGGGCAAAGGGCTTGATTCCGGCGCGGCGGCCACTATGCTGCGCTTCCGCACGAGAGGTCGCGAAAGGCCTGCGCTGATGGCATATCGCTGGAACTGGGCGGCTGACATCGACTCCGAGTGGCGAGAGACGCTCGTCCGGGCGTTCGACCCGGAAACACTCGTGCCGATGCGGGCAGTGCCGCATCGGGGCATCTCCGGGCGCGGCTACGGCCTCCTGGAGACGGCCGAGTCCTTGCCGTTCGACGTGTTCGTCAAGATGTTCGAGCACCGTTCGCTCAACAATCGCATTCTGCATCTGTGGGGGCGAAGCGGCGCGGCACGGGAGTTCGCCAACGCGGTTCGCCTGCACGAGATGGGCCTGCCGATACCGCAACCGCTGGCCCTCGTCAACGAGTCCGGAAATTGGGGCTGCCGCACCTGCTACTACCTGATGGAGCATCTGGCCGGAGCGCAGCCGCTTTCGGCCTGGCTTGCGGCCGCCGGCGAGCCGGCCTCCGGCGCGTTCGACGCCGCGATCCGGTTGGTGGCGAGACTGCTCGTGGACCTGGCCGTCAAGGGCGTTTGGCACCGCGACGTCAGTGGCGGCAATTTGCTTGTTCTTCCCGGCGGCCAGGACCGCCTGCTGCGGGTTTGTCTGGTCGATGCCCGCCATGCGCGGTTCGGGGCGGAACCCGTGCAGGCGCTGGAGCAGATGCTCGTGACGCTCGGCGCGTTCCTTCTCCTTGACGGCGCGGACGATCCGGTGGTGGAGGCGCTGGTGTCGGCGGCCGCGGAGGAGGCCCGCCGGCCCGGCGGCGTGGAATGGGCGCCCGATGGCGAGGCGATCATCGACCTTGCCCGGAAGTCGGCCGCACACCTCATGGCCCGCGAGGTCCGAAAGGGTAAGCGGACGCCTGAGAGTCTCGACAGGTTCGCTCGCCGATACGCCAGCGTGGGCGACGCCGAGAACTATCGCGACCGGCGGTTCGGCCGCTCGCGTCACGGCCGTAAGGTCGATGCCGCCGAGCGGCACCTCGTCGGGCAGTTGGTCGATGACCTGAGCGTCGGCGGCCCGGTGCTGGACGTTCCGTGCGGCGCGGGTCGGTTGCTGCCGGCCCTCGCGTCCCGGGGGCGCGAGTGGGTAGGCGTGGACATCTCGGCCGAGATGCTGGGTCTGGCCCGGAAGGCGGCCGCGAAGGCGGATGGCGCCTGCCGCCTGGTCATCGCCGACGCCCGCCGCCTGCCGTTTGCGGACGGGAGGTTTGAACTGGCGCTGTCGATGCGTCTGCTGCACCGCGTCCGCACGGCGGAGGAACGCGCCGCGGTGCTGCGGGAACTGGCCCGTGTCAGCGCAGGCTGGGTGCTGTTCTCGTTTTACAGCCGCTGCTCGTGGCGGGGGTTTCGCGACCGCCTGCGCGGGCGGTACTCGGGCGAGACCCGGGCGACGATTCGCCGCGAGGTCGCCGAAGCCGGCATGAGCGTCGAGCAGTTTCTGCCCGTTGGCCCGTTGGCGCGGCAGACGCTGGTCCTGTGCGTCGCGCCGGCACGATAAACGTTCCAGCACGACTCAAGACGAAAGGGAAGCCGCGTGGCGCATTCGCTTCTGGTTGCAGGCTCGATCGCGTTTGACACCATCCGGACGCCGCACGGCCAGGTGAGCGACGTGCTCGGCGGGTCCGCGACGTATTTTTCCGTGGCGGCTTCCCTGCAGGCGCCGGTGCGGCTGGTGGGCGTGGTGGGGGAGGACTTCCCCGATGCGTATCGCCGGGTACTGGAGTCGCGGCGCGTCGATACGGCCGGCCTGCAGATTGTTGAGGGCGGCAAGACGTTCCGATGGAAAGGCTCCTACGAAGGCGACATGAACGAGGCCACGACCGAAGACGTTCAGTTGAACGTGTTCGGCGATTTCAAACCCGTCATCCCGGAGGCGTGGCGGGAGACGGACCTCGTGTTCCTGGCCAACGGCAGCCCGGTCACCCAGATGTCGGTGCTCGACCAGGTGGATAGTCCTACGCTGGTTGTCGCCGACACAATGGACCTGTGGATCGACAGCGCGCGCGACGAGTTGCTCGAACTGCTCGCCAGGATCGACGGCCTTGTCCTGAACGACGGCGAGGCACGTATGCTTACCGGCCAAGACGACCTGGCGACGGCCGAGCAGCGCATCCTCGACCGGGGGCCGAGGTTCGTCGTCATCAAGATGGGGTCCGAGGGCGCACGGATTGCCGGCCGCGACCTCAAGACGGAGGCGCAGGAGGCGCCGAGCGTCCTCGCCGCCGTGTTCCCGGCGTACTCGAGGGGCCAGGTCCGCGATCCGACCGGCGCCGGCGACTCGTTTGCCGGCGGTATGATGGGGCGTCTGGCCAGCCTCGATCACGAGATTACGTTCCAGGACCTGCGTCTTGCCCTGGTGTACGGCACGGTGACGGCGAGTTTCACGATCGAGGATTTCGGCGTTCGCCGGCTCGATGGCCTGACGTTTGACGAGATCAACAAGCGCCTGCGCGAGTACGGCGAGATGCTCGATTTGTGAGATGCCGTGTTGGCCGAACGTTCGTAAGGCGCCGTGTTAGCCGCGGGGCTTCGTAAGATGCCGTGTTAGCCGCGGTGCTTCGTAAGGCGCCGTGTTAGCCGCGGTGCTTGCCCCGCGCGTTTCGTAAGGCGCCATGTTAGCCGCGGGGCTTGCCCCGCGCGTTTGAACGTTGCGCGGCGGGCCAGGAGGCCCGCCGCGCAAGATGCCGTGTTAGCCGCGGGGCTTGCCCCGCGCGTTTGAACGTTCGGGGCTTGCCCCGCGCGTGCGGAACGATATACTGTGACCTGCCGGTTTGCAAGCCTTCCGCGCGGACTCGACCATGAGCCAAACGGTCCGGACATTCATCGCCATCGAGATGCCGCCGGAGGTCCGCCAGTACCTTGACCGCTGCCAGGAGCGGCTGCGCGGCGCGGGCGGCAAGGTCCGATGGGTTCGCACGGATCTGATCCACCTGACGCTGGTGTTTCTTGGCGAGGTGGCTGTCGAGCGGGTCGAGGCACTTGTGGCGGCGGTGGGGGCGGCGGTGGCGGGTTTCGGGCCGCTTGCGCTTCGCGCCGGCGGGGCGGGGCAGTTTCCGCCGAGAGGGCGGCCGCGCGTCATCTGGATCGGCATCGACGAGCCGACCGGCGACCTCATTCGCCTCCAAAAGGCCGTGGCCGACGCGACGGCTCACTTCGCCGAGAAAGTCGAAAAGCGTGCCTACCGGCCGCACCTGACACTCGGCCGTGTGCGCGGCGGCAGTGGGCTCGATGAACTCAGCGGGGCCATCGCCGACATGGCCGACCATCAAGGCCCGCCGTTCGATGCGGCCGAGGTCGTTGTGATGAAAAGTGTGCTATCACGCGAGGGACCGGTATATTCGCCGTTGTCGTGCATTGCCCTCGGCAGTTGAATCGTGTATGGTTAGTCGCCGTTGTCGTGCATTGCCCTCGGCGGTTGATTCGTGTTTGGTTAGCCGCCGCGCTTGTCGAAGACCCGCCATAGCGGGCAACGCCCGCGGCGGCGGGCGCGGCGCGTATGGCTCGGCGGTTGATTCATGTTTGGTTAGCCGCCGCGCTTGCGCGGCGCGTATGGCGCGTACGGCGCGTATCGTACGGACGGTATGGAGTACGGCCTTCAAACGAGCCGTGGCATGTGAATAGCAAGGGCGCGGGGCGAACGACGGGCGCGGAGCCCACAGCAAAGGAGCCTCGATTATGGTGAAGAAGAAACGGAAGCCCGAAAAGGAACCCGTCGAGTACGTCGTCGACCCCGATGCGCGGGCGACCAACCTGAGCCGCGTCATGTCGCAGATCGAGAAGCAGTACGGCAAAGGCGCCATCATGCGGTTGTCGGGCGACCTGCACGTGGACGCCCCGTGCATCCCGACGGGCAGCATCAGCCTTGACCTGGCCCTCGGCGGCCGCGGCCTGCCGCGCGGACGTGTGGCCGAGTTCTTCGGGCCGGAGGCCTCCGGCAAGACGACCCTGGGCCTCTCGGTTATCGCGAACGCTCAGCGCCTCGGCGGTGTGGCGGCGTTCATCGACGCCGAGCACGCCTTCGACGCCGCGTGGGCCAGGCGGATCGGCGTGGACCTGGAGTCGCTCCTCATCAGCCAGCCCGACACGGGCGAGCAGGCGCTGGAGATCTGCGACCTCCTGGTCCGAAGCGCCGCCGTGGACATCGTCGTGATCGACAGCGTGGCGGCGCTCGTGCCCAAGGCCGAACTCGATGGCGAGATGGGCGACACGCACGTCGGTCTCCAGGCACGCCTCATGAGCCAGGCGCTTCGCAAACTGACCGGCTCGATCTCCAAGAGCCACACGGCCGTCGTCTTCCTGAACCAGATCCGCGAGAAGATCGGCGTGATGTACGGCAACCCCGAGACGACGCCCGGCGGGCGGGCGTTGAAGTTCTACTCCAGCGTCCGGATCGACCTGAGGCGAATCACCACACTGAAGGACGGCGACCAGGCCGTCGGCAGCCGCACGCGGGCCAAGGTCGTCAAGAACAAGGTCGCGCCGCCGTTCCAGAACGCCGAGTTCGATATCCTCTTCGATCCGCAGCATCAGGGCGGCATCAGCGCCGAGGGCGACCTCCTGGACCTGGGCGCCGAGGTGGGCGTCGTCGAGAAGAGCGGCGCGTGGTTCTCGTGCGGCGATCTGCAACTGGGGCAGGGACGCGAAGCCGCGAGGGCATTCCTTGAAGAGAACAAGGACCTGGCCGAGGAGATCCGGACCAAGATCCTTGCCGCAAAGGGCTTGGGCGATGAGGCCCCTGACGCCTCTGCCGGCGATGCCGGGGCGGAACCCGTACGGGCCGAAGACGGCGAGGGGGAGGCGGAGGGGTGAGATCATGCGGTTGAACCGGTTGGTCGGTCCGGCGGCGGCCGTGTTCTGCGTGGGCATGTTTGCCTCGGGGGCCCCGGCGGGGGCAGCCCCGCTGGATGCGGCCAAGGCCGTCGAGACGGCGATCGAACGGGCGGCGGAGGTGATCTCGCCGGCGGTCGTCAATATCCGTGTCGAGCGCGAGGTGCCCGAAGACCTCCACGCGTTGCTCGAGCAGTACCCGAACCACCCGCGCGTCCCGTTCCGCTCTCAGGGCAACGGGTCGGGCTTTCTCATCTCCTCCGGCGGGTTCATCCTCACGAGCGAGCACGTCGTGCGAGACGCTGCTGAGATTCAGGTGACACTGGCGACGCGCAAACGCTACCGCGCCAAGGTGGTCGGGGCCGACCCCCGGCGCGACCTGGCGGTTATCCGTATCGACGCCAAGGGGCTGCCGGCGGCCAGGTTCGGCGACGCATCGACGCTTCGACGCGGGCAATTCGTCTTGGCGCTGGGCAGCCCGTTCGGCTTCGGCCGCGACGGCCAGGCCAGCCTCTCGTTCGGCATCGTCAGCGGCACGGGACGAGCCATACCCGGGATCGGTCAGGAACTTGACCGCTATTACGGCAACCTGATCCAGACGGATGCGGCCGTGAACCCCGGCAATTCCGGCGGGCCGCTCGTGGATCTCGACGGCAAGGTCGTCGGCGTCAACGCCGTTATCTCGAGCCGGACCGGTGCGAGCGGCGGCGTCGGCTTCGCGGTGCCGATCACCTCCGGCACGCGGGCAATCATCGAGCGCTTGAAGCGGGGCGAGGAGATCGTTTACGGCTTCGTCGGCATCGAGATCACGGAGGTCGGCCAGGAGCAGGCCGAAGAGAGCGGCGCCGAGGTCGGCAACGGCGCCTACGTGGCCCGGGTCCTGCCTGATGCGCCCGGCGCGAAGGCGGGTGTCCGGGTGGGCGACGTTGTGGTCGGCATCGGCAAAGAGACCGTCCGCAGCCCGGACGACGTTATCCAGATGGTCCAGGTCGTGCCCGTCGGCCACAAGGTAACGCTTGTGGTTCTGAGGAAGGGCAAGCGGAAACGGCTGACCGTTGAGGTGGCCCGGCGGCCGGCGCTGCGGGAAGTGCTCGTCAGCCGCTACGGCACACGCTGGTGGCGCGGCGTGCGCGTTGAACCGCTGACCGACGAGTTGCGGGAGCAGATCGGTCTGAAGAAGGGCGACAAGGGCGTGTTCGTGCGTGAGGTCCGCGACGGTTCCGCGGCCGCCGATGCCGGCATCATGCCCGGCATGGTCATCGACCAGGTGGGCGGGACGAAGATCGCCTCCATCACTGAGTTCAGCAAGGCCGTCGGCGTCGTCAAGGGCAAGTGCCTCGTCCACGTCGCGGGCATCGGCGTAAAGGTCATCCAGCCGCCCGGGGTGAAACCGCCGAAGGAGAAAGACTGACAGCCTGCACGCCCTGTTAGCCGCCGCGCTTGCGCGGCGTGCCTGTCCGCCGGATGCGGAGGCGAGCCATGGTCACGATTGAAGCCGAGGTCCTGGATGAGATCGTCCGGCGCCTGGTGAGCGAATTCAGCCCGGAACGGATCTTTCTGTTCGGGTCGCATGCCTGGGGTGACCCGGACGCGGACAGCGACCTCGACCTGCTGGTGGTCGTCTCGGATAGCGGCGAACGCCCGGCGGAGCGGGGCTGGCGGGCCCATCGCTGCCTGCACGGCATACGGGTTCCGATGGACATCCTGGTGAAGACGCGACGGGAGTTCGAATACTTCCGCCCTGTCGTCGCGTCGCTGGAGCATCGGATCGCCGAAGAAGGGAAGGTCCTGTACGAATGATCCTACGGGCTGGGGCACGTCCTGGCTCGTCCCCGGAAGCCCACGGCTGGCAAGCCTGTCCTGAGCAAAGCCGATGGGACCGGCCGTGCCACACCGGAGGGGCCCACGTCTCGCAGTATCGCTTCACGCTTGCAAAACCGCTGATTCCCGGTAGGATGACCGTTTCGTTCGGGGAGTGGCGTGTGCGATCACGGAAGTAGGCCGGGGCGTGCCCCGGCAGTTTCTTGACGCACGTGCTTGCGCCGGGGCGCGCCCCGGCCTACATGCTGACGCAGGATTTGCGCCGGACTTCAGGAGCCTGGACGTGACAACCGACGAAATCCGCAGCCGGTTCCTCGAGTTCTTTCGCAGACGCGATCACCGCATCATCGCCTCCGACTCGCTCATTCCGCACAACGACCCCACGCTCCTGTTCACCGGTGCGGGAATGAACCAGTTCAAGGAGCAGTTTCTCGGCCCGCGCGCCGCCGACTTCACACGGGCCGCCACCTGCCAGAAGTGCCTCCGCACCGCCGACATCGACAACGTGGGCGTCACCCGCTGGCACATGACGTTCTTCGAGATGCTCGGCAACTTCTCCTTCGGCGATTACTTCAAGCGCGAGGCGTGCCAGTGGGCCTGGCAGTTCATGCTCGAAGAGATGGGCCAGGACGCCGAGAGGCTCCACATCACGATCTTCGAAGACGACGAGGAGACGTTCGAGATCTGGAACAGAATCGTCGGCGTGCCTGAAGACCGCATCTGGCGTTTCGACGAGAAGGAGAACTACTGGCCCGAGTCCGCCCCGTCGAAAGGCCCCAACGGCCCGTGCGGCCCGTGTACCGAGATCCTCATCGACACGAACCCCAATGGCCCCAAGGACCGAACACCCGAGAATGATTCCCAGCGGTTCGTCGAGGTCTGGAACCTCGTGCTCCAGCAGTTCGACCGGCAGGAGGGCGGGAAACTGGTCCCCCTGTCCTCCCAGAACATCGACACGGGCATGGGTCTGGAACGCATGGCCGCCATCATGCAGGGCGTCCGCAGGAACATGGACATCGACGTCATGCTGCCGATCGTCCAGGCGGCTGCCGAGGTGGCGGGTACGAAATACAATCCGGGCGGGCATCACGATGTGGACCGCAGGCTGCGGCGCATCGCCGAGCACGTCCGGGCCGTCTCCTTCTGCATCGCCGACGGGGCGCTGCCCGACCGGTATGGGCGCGGCTACGTGGTGCGTAAACTCATTCGCCGCGCGGCTCTCGACGGCCGGCGCCTTGGCATCGCTGGGCCGTTTCTCTCGTGCCTCGTGCCGGTGGTCGAGAAGACGATGGGCGGGACGTATCCGGAAATCGGGCAGCGCAAAGACACCATCCTCAACATCCTGGAGGCCGAGGAGAAACGCTTTACTGCCGCCGTCGAGGAGTCCGTCGGCATCCGCCGGTTTGAGGATACGGTCGGCCGGCTGAAGGCCGATGGCCAGGAGGCGATGGCTGCCGAAGCCCTCTTCCAGTTCTACGACACGCACGGCATCCCCGTCGAGTTCATGGAGCAGCGGCTCCAGGAAGAGGGGCTGAGTTTCGACCGCGAAGGCTTCGAGAGGGCCATGGACCAGCGCCGCGAGCAGTCGCGGGCAGGCTCCGGCTTCGGCGACGAGGCCATCGTCTTCAAACGCGAGGCCCTCGCCTCGGCGGCCCTCGACCGCCTCCACCGCGAGAATCTGGCCACCGAGTTCGACGGCTACGACTCGACCGAAGGCGAGGCCACCGTCTTGGCCATCTTCGTCGATGACGAGTGGGTCGAGAAGGCCGACGCGGGGACCGACGCCCAGGTCCTCCTGGACCGCACGCCGTTCTACGCCCGCGCCGGCGGCCAGGTAGGCGATGTCGGCACGCTCGAAGGCCCCGACGGCACGGCCGCCGTCGCCGACACGATCCTCGACCATGAGTTTATCGTTCACCTCGCGAAGATCGAGAATGGCCGCATCGAGCGGGGCCAGCGCGTCCGCGCCGCCGTCGATGCCGACTGCCGTCTCGCTACGGCCCGCAACCACACGGCCACGCACCTGCTTCAGTGGGCCTTGCGCAAGGTCCTTGGCGACCACGTCCACCAAGCCGGGTCCGAGGTTACGCCAGACCAGTTGCGGTTCGACTTCACGCACCCGACGGCCATGGCACCGATGGAGATGGCCCGAGTGGAGCAAATGGTTAACGATTGCATCCTGGAGGGACACGACGTTGGCGTCGCCACCATGCCGATCGACGAGGCCCGCGAGGCCGGCGCCATGGCCCTGTTCGGCGAGAAGTACGACGACGTGGTCCGCGTCGTCTCGGTCGGCGATTTCTCGAAGGAACTGTGCGGCGGGACGCACATAGATACGGTCTCAAGGATAGGCCTTTTCAAGATCGTGTCGGAGAGCGCCGTGGCAGCGGGCGTTCGCCGTATTACAGCGAAGACAGGACGCGGGGCGCTCTATCATATTTCCCAGATGGAGGGCGTGCTCAAGTTCGTGTGTGACCACCTCAAGGCCACGCGCGAACTCGGATCCATGCAAACGAAACTGAAGGCGAAGGACCAGCAGATCAAGGACCTCAAGAACGAACTGGCCCAGGCCCGCAGCCTGACCAAGCGCGGCGGGCTGGACGAGGTGATAGAGAAGGTCGAGGACGCCGGCGGCGTGCCGGTCGCGGTGAGCCAGGTCGAAGGCGCCGACCTCGGCGCACTTCGCGAGGCCTGCGACGCCGCACGCGCCAAACTGGGCAGCATCCTCATCGTTCTGGCCAGTTGCGAGGGCCGCAAGGTCAACCTGGTGGCCGCCGCGACGAAAGACCTCGTCGAGAGGGGTGTCCATGCGGGCGACCTCATCCGTGCCGTCGCCAAGATGGTGGGGGGCGGCGGGGGCGGCAGGGCGGACTTCGGCCAGGCCGGCGGCAAGAACGCCGACGCTCTGCCCGATGCCTTGGCCAAGGTGCCTGACCTTGTGCGCGAACAACTGAGCGGCGCCGAATAGGCTGTGTCGAACCGGCTCCGCGCGGTGGGTGCGGACACCCACCGCGCAGAGATGGACGATGGCGCGGTGGGTGTCCCCACCCACCGCGCTTGCCGCCGCTTGACTTTTTCGATTGACCGCCGCGGGGCGGCTTTGTAGCATTCCGCCCTTTCGTGCCATCGAAACGGGCGCAGCGATGACGTAGCACCGCCGGTACCCGTGTAACGACCTGAAGGAGGACGACATGCCCGTTCCGAAAAGGCGAACCTCCAAGACCAGAAAACGCAAGCGACGGTCGCATCTTGCCTTGACGCCCGTTCAGACCGTAGTCTGCAAGCAGTGCGGTCGCGCCACGCTGCCGCACGCCGTGTGCAGCAACTGTGGCCATTATCGCGGCCGCGAAGTCCTCACCATCGAGGAGGAGTAGGCGGTGAGGCTGGCGATCGATGCCATGGGCGGCGACAATGCGCCGGGCGAGATCATCCGCGGCGCTCTGGCGGCACGCGATGCGCTGCCCGAAGAGGAGTTCGTCCTGGTCGGCGACCGGGCGGCCGTCGAGGCGGAACTGGACGCCGCCGGCGCGTCGCGCGAGCGAATCGAGATCGTCCACGCCTCCGAGCAGGTGGCTATGGCCGAGCCGCCCGTTGAGGCCGTCCGCAAGAAACCCGACTCCTCGATGCGGCGGGCG
Source organism: Planctomycetota bacterium (assembly GCA_030602705.1). Classification (GTDB taxonomy): domain Bacteria; phylum Planctomycetota; class Phycisphaerae; order FEN-1346; family FEN-1346; genus JAUVZF01. The sequence continues at coordinate 11,806 of JAUVZF010000037.1, read as the reverse complement.
GTCGAAGTCATGGCCAGGGGCGAGGCCGACGCCGTCGTCAGCGCCGGCAACACCGGCGCGTTCGTGGCGGCGGCCCACATGATTGCCAGGCGACTCCCCGGCGTCCGCCGGCCGGGCATCAGCGTCGTGTTGCCGGCGTTCCACGGTCCGGTCGTGGTCATCGACGTTGGCGCGAACGTGGACAGCCGCCCGGTTCACCTGCTGCAGTACGGTGTCATGGCCAGCGTGTACGCGCGCGAGGTCTTCAACATCACGGAGCCGCGCGTCGGTATCCTCAGTATCGGCGAGGAGAGCGCGAAGGGCAACGAACTGGCCCGCGAGGCCTGCGAACTGATGGAGCGATCCCGCCTGCGCTTCTGCGGCAACGCCGAAGGCCGCGATATCTTCAACGGACGCTTCGACGTCGTCGTCTGCGACGGGTTCGTCGGCAACATCGTCCTCAAGACCGTCGAGGCCCTGGCCGAGAGCGTCTTCGAGACCATCATGCAGGAGGTCGGCGAGATGGAGTCCGAGGCCAAGGCCGCGCTCCTGCCGGTCATGACCGACCTCCAGCGCCGCCACGACGCCGAGGAATACGGCGGGGCGCCGCTGCTGGGGGTGGACGGTGTCGTCATCATCTCCCACGGAAACGCCAGGGCCCGTGGCATCGCCAACGCGCTGCGGGTGGCCGCCACCTATGCCCGCCAGCAGGTCAATCGCATCATCGTCCAGGAGGTGGCCCAGGCGCGAGGGAGGAACGCGTGAGTTGCCGCGCAGCCTCAAACGCCCGACCGGCCAGCGCGCGTGTCATCGGTACCGGTATGTACGTGCCCGAACGGGTGATGACCAACGAGGACTTCACACGGATCGTCGATACCAACGACGAGTGGATCACCAAGCGGACGGGTATGAAGCAGCGCCGCATCGCCGAGCACGACCAGGCCACCAGCGACTTGGCCATCGAGGCGTGCCGCCGGGCACTCGACGATGCCGGCGTCGAGCCGGCGGACGTGGACCTCGTGATCTGCGCGACGATCACGGCCGACAACACGCTGCCGGCCACCGCGTGCTGGCTCCAGGACCGCCTCGGATGCACCGGCGCCGGCGCCTTCGACCTGACGGCCGCCTGCAGCGGGCACATTTACGGCCTGGCCCAGGCACGGGCCGCCATCCTGACGGGCCAGGCCCGGACCGTCCTCGTGACCAGCGCCGAGGTCCTGTCTTGTATCACCGATTACACCGACCGGTCCACGTGCGTCCTGTTCGGCGACGGGGCGGGTGCGGCTGTTGTCCAGGCGTCCGACGAGCCCGATACGGGCATCCTCTACACGACGCTCTATGCCGACGGGTCGGGCGGCACGATGATGCTGCTGCCGGCCGGCGGGTCTCGCAGGCCGGCGTCGCACGAGACCGTCGATCAGCGGCTCCATTACATGCACATCCGCGGTCGGGGGGTCTTCAAGTTCGCCGTCCTCAAGATGCAGGAACTCATCGAGGAGTGCATGAAGGAATGCGACCTGACGGTGGACCAGGTGAGATTGGTGATCCCGCACCAGGTGAACACGCGGATCATCAACGCCGCCACCGGCCGCATGGGTTTTCCGCCCGAGAAGGTCTTTCTGAACATCGAAAAGTACGGCAACACCGGGGGTGCGAGCGTGGCGATCGCCCACGACGAGGCCCGCCGCCAAGGCGCCCTCGGCCCCGGCGACATGGCCCTCCTGATCGCCTTCGGCGGCGGCCTGACCTGGGCCGGCGCCGCCATCAGACATTAGGACGGGACGCCCTTTGTGGGACGCTTGACTCGTTGGTGATGGGGTGGCTAAGATCGTGTGGAGGTGGTTGCCATGAAACTGACCGTGACGTTGGAACGCGATGAGACCGGCATGATGGTGGTCGAGTGCCCGGCGATTCCCGGCTGTGTCTCACAAGGAAAGAGCGAGGAAGAGGCGCTGGCGAACATCCGCGAGGCGATTCAAGGGTGCCTTCAGGCCCGCGCCAAAGCCGGGATGCCGCTGACCGTGGCCACGCGCGAAATCGAGGTGGCGGTGTAATGGCCAGGTTGCCCGGTGTCACGGTTGTTCTGACGCAGGATTTGCCCCAGCACGGCTTGTGCGCAGGCGACATCGGCACGGTTGTTCTTGTCCATCAGGGCGGGGCAGGATACGAGGTTGAGTTCGTCACGCTGGACGGCGAGACGGTGGCCGTCGTCACGCTGGAATCTTCCCAGTTGCGCCCCGTGGCCCGCCACGAGATCGCCCACATCCGGGTGGTCGCGGGGTAGAAGCGGTTTGGTGAACTTGTCGGCGACATGGCCCTCCTGATCGCCTTCGGCGGCGGCCTGACCTGGGCCGGCGCCGCCGTCAGGCATTGACAGCAGAGAGAGCCGCACATGGGCAAGACCGCCTTCCTGTTCCCCGGCCAGGGCGCCCAGTACGTGGGTATGGGAAAGGACCTTGTGGAGACGTTTCCCGAGGCGAAGGCACTCTATGACCGGGCCGATGGGGTCCTGGGCTTTTCGCTGTCGCAGGTTTGCTTCGAAGGTCCCGAAGACCGTCTGACGGCCACCGACATCAGCCAGCCGGCCATCCTTGTGACGAGCCTGGCGGTCCTGGCCGCGCTGCGGACCACCGAGGCGGGCAAGGCGCTGACGCCCGAGGCGGCTGCGGGACTCAGCCTGGGCGAGTACACCGCTCTTGTGGCCGCCGGCGCCATCGAGTTCGACGACGCCGTGCGGCTGACGTACCTTCGCGGCCGCTACATGCAGGAGGCCTGCGCGGCTCAAGTCGGCGGCATGGTCTCGCTCATCGGCGTGGACGAGGCGGGCGCGGAAAAGATTTGCGGGGCCGCACGCCGGGCAGGTACAATCTGGCCCGCGAACTACAACTGTCCGGGCCAGGTCGTCGTCAGTGGCGTGAAGGCGGCCTGCGACCGGGCGTGTGAGGTGGCCGAGAGCCTCGGCGCCCAGCGGGCCATTCCGCTTGCGGTGGCCGGTGGCTTCCATTCGCCGCTGATGGCTTCGGCCCGGGAGAAACTGGCTTCGGAACTTCGCGGCCTCGAGTTTCACGAACTCCAATTCCCCGTGGTTGCAAACGTGACCGGGGATTACTATAGTGTCGCGGCCGAGGCGGCGGACCTGCTCGCACGCCAGGTCGATGGGGCGGTCCGCTGGCAGCAGGGAGTCCAGCGCCTGATTGCCGACGGCTTCGACCGGTTCTTCGAGATCGGCCCCGGCCGCGTGCTGACGGGCCTGCTGAAACGGATCGACCGCAAGATCGGGCGCGCCGCCGTCGTGATCGGCACGGTGGCCGACGTCGAAGCGTTCGGCAAGGGAGAGGATGAATGACGTTCGAGGGCAAGACGGCCGTCGTGACGGGTGCAGCCCGCGGCATTGGCCTGGAGGTCGCCCGGCAACTGGCCGAAGGCGGCGCCACGGTCGTCCTCGTGGACGTGCTCGAGGATCAACTCAAGGAGGCGGCCGTCAACCTGCCCGGGGCCAGGGATGTCCTGACTTACACCGTGGACGTGACCGACGAGGCGGCCGTCGAGAGGCTCTTCGACGGCGTCATTGAGAAGACCGGCCGGATCGACATCCTTGTCAACAACGCCGGCATCACGCGCGACGACCTCCTGCTGAGGATGGATGCCGACGAGTGGGACCTCGTGATGGCCGTCAACCTCAAGGGCACGTTCCTGATGACCAAACACGCCAGCCGGTACATGGTCCGCCAGAAGTCCGGCCGCATCGTCAACATGGCGAGCGTCTCCGGGCTGGTGGGCAACCCTGGTCAGGCCAACTATTCGGCCTCGAAGGCGGGCGTTGTCGGGTTCACGCGAACGGTGGCCAGGGAACTCGCGCGCAAGAACGTCTGCTGCAACGCCGTTGCGCCGGGCTTCATCGACACCCAGATGACGCGCGTGCTGCCCGAGAAGGCGAAGGAGAATGCGCTGGCCGCCATTCCACTGAAGCGGATGGGCACGGTCGAAGAAGTGGCCCGGGCCGTCTGTTTTCTCGCCGGCGACGATGCGGCCTACATCACCGGCCACGTCTTGCCGGTGGACGGCGGAATGGCGCCGTAGAAGAGATCCAGATCAACCCGTTCCGGGTCCGGGCGGGGGCTCACTGAATCTGAGAACGAGAAGCAGGATGGAGGAATAACCTTGGCAACCATCAAGGAGCGCGTTGCGGAAATCGTGGCAGAGCAGATGGGCGTTGATAAGGCCCAGGTCACCGGCGAAACGTCCTTCGTCAACGACCTGGGGGCCGACTCGCTCGACACGGTTGAACTCGTCATGGAATTCGAGGACGAGTTCGACATCAGCATTCCCGACGAGGATGCAGAAAAAATCCAGACCGTCGGCCAGGCGATCGATTACGTGGAGGCGCACCTGTAACCGATGAGCCGCCACGCTGTGGTAACGGGTCTGGGCCTCGTGACCTCGCTCGGACACGAGGTGGACGTTTTCTGGGAGCGGCTGCTCGCCGGCGAGTCCGGCGTCAGCCGTGTCGAGGCCTTTGACGTCTCCGACTACACCGTCCGGATCGCCGGCGAGATCAAGGACTTCGATCCGGCGGCCTACGTCGAGAAACGCAAGGCCCGGCACATGGACCGGTTCAGCCAGATGGCCGTGGCGGCGGCCATCAAGGCCGTTGAAGATTCGGGCCTGGACCTGGCGAACCTGCCTGACCCGTTCCGCGCGGGCGTCATCGTCGGCAGCGGCATCGGCGGACTGACGGAGTTCGAGCAGCAGCACAAGCGGCTTCTCGAAAAAGGGGCCATGCGCGTCTCGCCGTTCATGATCCCCAAACTCATGATCAACGCCGCCGCCGGCCAGGTCTCCATCCTCTATGGCATCAAGGGACCCAACGCCGGTGTCGCCAACGCCTGCGCCAGCGCCAACAACGCCATCGGCCAGGCCTTCTGGACCATCACGAGCAACGAGGCCGACATCATGATCACCGGCGGGTCCGAGGCGGCCGTGACGCCCTTGGGCCTGGCGGGATTCTGCACGAACCGCGCCCTCTCCACCCGAAACGACGAGCCGCAGCGGGCTTCACGCCCGTTCGACCGCGACCGCGACGGGTTCGTACTGGGCGAGGGGGCGGGCATCGTCGTCCTGGAAGAATACGAGCACGCCAAAAAACGCGGCGCGCGGATCTACGCCGAGGTCATTGGGTTCGGCATGAGCGGCGACGGCTGCCACATTGTCCAGCCCGATGCCACCGGCCGCGGCGCTGCGGCGGCGATGCGCGCCATGCTCCAAGACGCGGGCGCCGAACCCGCTTCGGTCGACTACATCAACGCCCACGGCACCGGCACGCCGCTGGGAGACATCTCCGAGACGAAGGCCATCAAGCAGGTCTTCGGCGACCATGCCGCACGCGTTGCCATCTCGAGCACCAAGTCGAGCGTCGGGCACCTGCTGGGTGCAAGCGGCGGCGTGGAGTTTGCCGCGATGATCCTCGCGATCCGCGACCAGGTCGCGCCGCCGACGATCAATCTTGAGAACCCCGACCCCGAGTGCGACCTGAACCACGTGGCGCTCGAGCCGCGCGAGATGAAGATCGCCTGTGCCGCCTCCAACTCCTTCGGCTTCGGCGGCCACAACGCCAGTTTGCTGGTCAAGAAGGTATCGTAACCGGCCGCCGCCCCACTCACACTGCCGCGTGCGGTTCAGCCTTCCGGGCTGGATTGCCCGGCGGCGACCTTGCGGGCCAGGGCGAGGGCATCGTCCTTGGTGGTGACGCGGCTCTCGAGTTGGGCGTCGTACACCTGGTCGAGTATCTCGCGGAAGGCGGGGCCGGGCTCCAGGCCCATCTCGATGAGATCGCGTCCGGAGATGAGCGGCGTGGGACGCACTTCCTGCCGGCCCATGGCGCGGTACCGCACCATGAGGGCCTCGTACTCGTCGGCGGTGCCGCCGGACGCCAGGCAGTCGGCCCGCCACAGTTCGGCCAGTTCCTCGAACCCGTCGTGGGCGAACAGGCGCTTCAGGCGAGCCTCGCGCATCTGGTCCCAGTTCAGCAGGTTCATGTGGTGGCGGACGAACCACGTGACGCGCCGCCGCTCGAAGTTGCTGAGGTGCAGACGCCGGCAGACCTGGGCCGCCGCCTCCTCGCCGACCTTTGCGTGGCCGTAGAAGGTCCACTTGCCGTCGCGGAGCATGGCGGTTTTCGGCTTTCCGACGTCGTGGAGGAGTGCGGCCAGGGCAAGTTCAAACGTCGGCTCCCTCAGGTGCTCGACGCACAGGACCGTGTGGACGAACACGTCGCCCTCGGGATGGACGGTGGGGCCCTGGTCGGTGCCGCGGGTGGCGTGGACCTCGGGCAGCAGATGTGCGAGCAGGCCGAGTTGGTCGGCGAGTTCGAGGCCGCGGCGGCGTCCGGCGGCCGAGGCGGTCAGGAGCCGTGCCAGTTCTGCCGCAATGCGTTCGCCGCTGACGGTGGCGATCTTCTCGGCCAGGTCGCACGCGGCGCGTGCCGTCGCCCGGTCGATGTCGAACCCGAGTTCGGCCGCGAGCCGCACCGCCCGGAGCATCCTGAGGTGGTCTTCGTCGAACCGGACGCGCGGATCGCCCACGGCCCGGATGATGCGCTTTTTGAGGTCCTTTTGCCCGCCCACGTAGTCGGTGATCTTGCCGCCGGCCGGGTCGAGGAACATGGCGTTGATCGTGAAATCGCGCCTCAGGGCGTCCTCGCGCGCGTCGGTGAACGTAACGGCGTCGGGATGGCGGCCGTCGCTGTAGGCGGCGTCGCTGCGGTACGTGGCGACCTGAACCTGCATCGCGCCGTCGTGGACGACGACAACGCCGAACGCCTGGCCGACCGTCAGGGCGTGGGGGTAGAGATGGAGCACCTCTTCGGGCAGCGCGCTGGTGGCGACGTCGTAGTCGTTGGCGGGCCGCCCGAGGAGCAGGTCTCGCACGCATCCGCCGGCGAGCAGGGCCTCGTGCCCCGCCTCTCGCAGGCGTCCGATGACCGACTCGGCGAGTTGTCGCTGATTGGGCATGGAAGATACGGTGCTCTGTTCACAGGCAGCGGAGAGACTGCGTGCGGCAGCACCCTCGGGCCCTAAAGAGTGACGTGCCGGGCAGCGGCTGGGCAACATCGCGCCCGATGAGGTTCTCCGGCAGTCAGGTAACTCGCCTCGGTCCTACTTGAGAGGCTTCGCAGGGAGCCGCCTCAGAGTCCGTGACACCGGATCAACCGTGATTCCCATGTTCTCCAGTGTCACCACCCCGAGGATCGGTTCAACATCGGGCGGCCCGAACACAACCTGGGTCACGGTCTGCTGTCCCATCAGAGAGATTCGGGCAAATCCGTACTGGTACTCCACGGGCCTCCCGTCGGCCAACTCGTACATAGCCTTGCCCTCGGGTTGGATACCCGCTTCGATGAGCCGGTCCTCCGGCGCGATGCAGTCAACGGCTCCCGTATCGACGAGGAACTCGGCTTCATAGGGCTTGCCGTTGCCGCTCAGGTTTGACATCGTGGCCGTCACGTGCGTAAGGCCCATTTGATGCTCCTTGAGCACTTTTCCGTTCGCAAGTATACGATGTGATTTGCATCCGTCAAGGGTTGCACGGCAGCAGCGACGGAGCACCAGGGTGGGAGGCGCTCGGCCGTCACGCCGCCTGGCGCCGGCCGGGGGTGGGGTGGGCGCTGCGGCGGCGGCTTTCGGGGCGCATCCAGTTGGCGATGAGCGGCTCGCAGAAGGCGAGCAGCAGGCAGATCATCAGGAAGTACTGCCACAGTTCGCGGCGGGCGGTATTCTCGAACCGCGAGACGAGGTCGGCCAGACTGGCCGCCACGTGGGTTTCCTTGGCGCCGAAGTCACGGCGGAGTTTTTCATCGCCGAACTCTGCCAGGTCCGACTCCGCCCCGTCGGGATTGGTCGCGAAGATGCCGGGCGGCACGCGCCGCTGCGGCAGGCGGTACGTGTAATAGCCGAGGTGCCACGTCTTCTTGAACGTTAAGCGGTTGATGCCGCGCTCGGCGTCGAGGTCGGTCTCGGGCTGATCGCTGGCCGTCTCGCCGCCGGGCCCCAGCGGGCCGGTCACCTCGACGATGGCCTTCTCCTTGACCTGGGGGTAGAAGTTCGTCTCGAACGGCTGACCCGCCAGGATGTTATGGCGCTGGCCCTGGCCGCGCGACGCCAGGTGCACGATCCGCATCATGAGCGGCAGGAAGAGGTTGCGGATGGGAAACGTGGTCCAGTCGGTGGTGGCCGAGGAGGTGAACAGCAGCACCTGCCCCCGTCCGAATGGTTTGTGCAGCAGGAACGGGTCGCCGCTGGACAGCCGCGCCAGGACCGAATCGGCCTGCGCGACGTCGGTCCGTAGGTACTCGTACACGAGGATATCCTGGTAGATGTCGGCCGATTCGACCAGGTCCGCCAGATACGGCGACTGCCCCTGGACCTGGGTGACCTTCTCGACGGTGGTCTTCAGGACGGCGTCGCCGACCCGCTCCTTGAGCCGCGCGGGCAGCAGGCCCCCTTGCCGCGGCACCTGCTCGATGAACGTCCGGTTGTACGTCTGCGGGTTGACCTCCGGACCGCAAAAGATGACGAGCGTCCGGCCGCGGGCCACGTAGTCGGCCAGTTCCTTGACGGCCTGCGGCGTCAGGCCGGAGACGTTGTTGAGAAAAACGGCGTCGTAGGAGTCGAGCGTGGCGGCCTCGAACTGGTCGGCGGTGACCTCTTCGGGCCGGATCGCCCAGGGGAACTCGGAGCCTACGCCGACCGGATCGAGCGCGCGGACCAGATAGTAACTGGCGTCGTGGAACGGCACGTCGCCGGTGCGCTGTTTGACCACGAGGACGGGAATGCGGTCGGCAATGACGAGCGCCACGTGCCGCGAGTCATCGATGTCGAGGGCGTCGTCGCCTTCGAGGGCCACGAGTATCTTGTGCGGTCCGCTCTGCCCGAATACGTGCGTCATCGACACCATCTGGCTGGAGCCGGGCGTGCCGGCGGCGGTGAGTTTGACGGATTGCTTCTGCCGCGCCTGGCCGAAGTCGTCGGCGAAGAGCAGGAGGTTGCGCTCTTCGCGGGGTGCCTGGCCGGTGTTTCGGACCAGAAGATCGATACGGATGGGCGTGCCGACGGTGCGGCTGCGCGAGACGATCTCGGCGCTGGTGATCGCGACGTTCGTCATGGACGGCTCGGTGGGACGAATGATCGCGACGGGGATGTCGGGGTGGCGGCGGGCCTCCTGGAATTCCCGGAGCCCCTGCCACGAGAGGGCCTGGCGGTCGGTGATGATCCAGAGGCGTTTGTCGGCTGCCTGGGCCTCCGCGAGCAGGGCGTAGGCGTCGCGGACCTTCCCGACGAGGTCTGCCTTGCGGCTGGAGATGCGGGCGGCGTCGATCTGGCTGAACAGTCTGGCCCGATCGGCAATCAGCCCTTCGGAGCGAGCGGTGGATGGCGCGGCGGTGGCCGCGGTCTCGGCCGGTTCGGGCTCCGGCGCGGGGTTCGTCAGGAGGATGGCGGCCTGTGTCGGTCGCCAGGGGCTTTCGAGGATGGCCCGGGCTTCCTGCTTGGCCTTGGTGAAACGGGTGCTGCCCTCGTGGCGGACGTTCATGGAATAGGAGTTGTCGAGGATGATGACGGCGGCGCTGGCGGGTTGCTCGCCGAACAGGTCGAAGTTCTCCGACAGGAACGGGCGCGAGAGCGCAAGGGCCAGCAGCGCGAACAGGAGCATCCGGAGGATCATCAGGAAGATGTTCTCGAGTTTGCGCCGGCGGGCGGTCTTCTCGGCGGCGCTCTTCAGGAACCGCAGCGTCGGGAAGGGCACCTCGGGCGCCTTGGCCAGGTGAATCATGTGGATGACGACCGGCACCGCCGCCGCCGCCGCACCGGCGCCCAGCCAGGCTACCCACCATGAACTGATGAAATCCATCGCGCTGCCTTATTTGCGAACGTCGCCGCGGGCGGCGACGGCTAAACGCGCCCGCCAAGGCGGGCGGCTAACGCATTTGCTGCCGCCGCGCCAGGTACGACCTGAGCAGGAAGTCGTACGGAACGCTCGTGTCGGTCAGGACGTACTCCGAGTCGGAGTCGGAGCAGGCCTTCTTGTACCGGTCGATGAAGCCCCGCAGTTCCGTCAGGTACGCATCGCGCACCACCTTGGGGTCTACCTGGTACCGCTCGTTCGTTTCGAGGTCGATGAACTGGGTCAGTTTTGCGAAGGGGAACTCCAATTCGGCCGCATCGAAGATGTGGAACAGGATGATGCCGTGCTTCTTGTGCCGGAAGTGGCTCAGGGCCCGGATGACCTCGTCTTCGTTGTCATACAGGTCGCTGATGATGATGATAAGGCCGCGGCGCTTGATCATCTCCGCCAGGTCGTGAAACGGCTTGGCGCACCTGGTGACCTCGCCGGTCTGAAGCCCTTCAAGGCGGCGGCACATCTCGTTGACGTGAGCGGGGGATCCGCCGGGCGGCATGTATAGGCGGGTCTCGTGATCGAACGCGACCAGCCCGACGGTGTCTTGCTGCCGCGTCATCAGGTACGCCATCGTCGCGGTCAGAAACGAGCCGTACTGGAGTTTCGTCGGACCCCGGCCGCTCGAGTAGTTCATCGACCCGGAGCAGTCCAGCAGGATGTAGCACCGCAGGTTTGTCTCCTGCTCGTACTGCTTGACGTAGTAGCGGTCGGTCTTGGCGTAGGTCACCCAGTCGAGGTGCCGCAGTTCGTCGCCGGGCGTGTAAGGACGGTGCTCGGAGAACTCGACCGAAAACCCGTGGTGCGGGCTGCGGTGGAGGCCCGAAATGAACCCCTCGACCGCCGACCGGGCAACCAGGTTGAGGTTGCCGAGGCGCATCAGCGTTTCGGGGTCGAGGTACCGGTATCGGGACGGCCCGGCCGTATGGATTCGGGTCATTCGGTTTCCTCGCTGCGCTAATGCTACAACGCTACGTTCCGCGCGGCGGCCTTCCCAGGCCGCCGCGAACGCAGTTTATGCCTGTTCCTGGTGGCCTGGGAAGGCCACCAGGCGGACAAAAAGGCAAAGTAGCGTTGTAGTATTAGCCCCGGCGGTACGTCATCAGGTGAAGCGTTGTCGTGCCGTAGGATCGAGTGTCGAGCACGTCGAACCCGGGCCACGGACGCTCGATAGAAACGCCGCGCCGGGCGCGCAACATGGCGACCGCGCCGGGCGTGAGGCCCCCCAGCCGTCCGAGCGTCTCGGCCATGTCGGCCAGATTCGCCTGCCCGTCGGGGCAGGCGGTCATCTCATACGGCGGATCGACGAACAGGAGCGAGCAGCCCCGGCCGCCGGCATCGAGAATCCACGCGCCTGGCCGCAGGGCGTCGCGCCGCTCGATGCGCACCCTATCGGCTAAACCCAGTTGCTCGCAGTTGGTTTCGACCGCTCGGGTGGCGTCTCGGTCGGCGTCAACGAATGTGCAGTATGCAGCCTTGCGGCTCAAGGCTTCAAGGCCGAGGGCCCCGGACCCGCAGAAGAGATCCAGGACGATGGCCCCCTCGACGGCTTGGGGAGAGAGGATGTTGAAGAGGTTCTCTCGGACGCGGTCGCTCATCGGCCGCGTCGTTTTGCCTTCGGGTGTCAGGAGTTTCCGGTGGCGGTGGGTTCCCGCAATGATTCGCATACCGCTCCCCATGCAGAGCCATGCTAAGCGGGGTCAGGTAAGTTTTTTGCCGTCGGGTGCCATGCCCACGTTTGCGTGTGCATGCCGTGGCGGCAACTGATTGGGCTCGTAGCCCAAGGGGTTGCGCCGCTTACTTACGTGCGCGGCTAGTTTTCTCATGTGGCTGGTCGGGCGCGAGTGTAACTAGCCGCGAGCGTAAGGACATTATGCGC
>JAUVZF010000116.1 GCA_030602705.1 Planctomycetota bacterium | reverse complement strand
CCTCAAAAACGGAACAAAACGGAACAAAAACGGACAAAAACGGACACATAAATCGCAAAAACGGACCCAAAACCAGCGCGTTTTGCCTTACCTATCTTAACATTCGACCCCCAAATCGCCCCTCACGGCCCAGAATCAAGGGTCAGAGCCAAAAAAAACGCGCATTTGCCTGTTTCGGCGAGGTGAAATTTGACGTAAGTATTATGGAGCCAGCCGCATGTAAGCGAGCGGCGAGACCCGTTCGACCCTGGCTGGGCGCCGAGGAGGCAGGGAAAAGCCGTGCGGGGAGCGACCTTGAGGGGAGGGCGTGTGACCTGTTGCCGATCCTACTCGCTGCGCGCCGCCGCCGCGAGGGCAAGCAGGGCCCGCGCAGGGGCGTCCTCGGGATATCGATCGAGATGCCGGCGCAGCAGCCGCGCGGCCTCGGTGCGGCGATCGCGGCGCAGGTGCAGACGGGCCAGATACAGCGTGGCCAGGCGCGACGGGCGTCCGTCGAGCGTGCGGGCATGGGCGTACAGCGTTTCGGCCTGCGGCCAGTCGCTGGCGGTTTCGGCAAGGTGCCCGGCCCAGACGTAAACGGCAGGGTCGGCTTCGCCGGCATCGATCAAGCGGTCGAGTGCCTGACGGGCGGCGGTCGTCTTTCCGCGTCGAAGAGCCAGGCGAGCCGCCACGAGATGCATGGCCCGAGTGTGTGCCTTCTCGCCGACGCGGTCGAGCCACGTTGTCAGGACCTCGTCCTGCCGGCCCATGTCGGCGGCGGTGAGCAGCAGTTCCATCACGCCCGTATCGGCCGCAGCGGCCTTGCCGAGAGGGCCTTCGAGGAGCGAGCGACCGTGTTTCACCACGGTCGGCCAGTTGCCGGCGGCGAGTTGTGCCGTCAGGAACTGCCGATGCCGCACCAGGTCCGACGGGTCGCAAAGGAGGCTTGCCTCCAGGGCGGCGATGCGGCCAACATCCTCGTGCGCCGCGGACCGGGCCAACGCGACCTGCTGCCAGAGAGCCGGGTCGGTGGGGCTGGTCGTGAGAAGATACATCGCCGCTCGCCTCGCCCCGGCGTGGTCGGATGCGTCGATGCACCGCGCCAGGTCGAGATGCCGGAAGCGCAGGTCGCGGGGGAAGCGGAGAATCCCCTTTCGCACCAGCAGACCGGTCAGACGCCGGTCCTCCAGTTGCCGCGCCGCCTGGGCATACAGCAGCAGGAGGTCGGCCTTGCAGGTGTCGGGCGAGGCGAATCGTCCGAGCAATTCGGCCGCCCTGGCCCATTGCCCTTGTCGCGCGCGGACCTGTGCCAGGCCGACGCCCGCCTCCTTCATCGAGCCGTCCATCGCGAGGGCGTCCTGGTAGGCGCTCGCCGCGTTGAGCAGGTCCGACTGCCGCACGTACGCGTGCCCCAGGAGCAGGTGACGCAGGGCGTGGTCCTGTCCGCGGAAGGCGTTGAGGCGTGTGATGGCCTCGGCGTGTCGGCCGCCCTCCAGGTCCCTCTGCGCAGCGGAAAGGAGTTCGGCCAGGTCCGGTGGCAGCCTGACCGGTTCCTCGGCCTTGCACCGGGTGCTCGCCAGCATCACGCAGAGCGCGATGGAGAAGGCGGCGGTCGTGCCTCGTCGGTATTGCACTACTCGAGCCTCCATATCAGGTTCAGCGAGACGGCGGCAGCCGTGGGCCGGTCGTTCCGCAGCGCCGGCCGGAACTGAAGCGACCGGCCCACGCGCCGCGCGGCGTTCTCAAAGACGCCCGGGGGCGTGCTGCTCAGGATTTGCACGTCGGTCACGCGACCGTCGGCGCCAACGGTCAGCCGCACGCTCGTTTTCCCGGTGACCCCCCGCATACGGGCCCGACGAGGGTAGTAGTCCTCCAGGTTGGGCGGTTGGACGAGAATCGGCCCGCGGCTGGTGCCGACCTTGCGTTGCGGCGTCGGCCCGGCCTTCGGTATGCCAGGAACGGAAGCCGGTGCGTGGGGCGCCGATTCGGCCACCTGAACCGAGTACGGGGGAACGTCCAGCGACGGCGCTCGCACCGCCTCGAAGACAACAGGAAGCGCTGCCGACGGCGACGGGTCCACAGAGGGCCTTTCCGGAAGCGGCGGTACAGGCAGGGTCGGTTCGGGCGGCGCGGGCACGTCGGCGGCAACGTCGTGGGGGGCCTCGTCCACTTGGTCCATCTCTTCGGGCGCAGCGTCGGTGACCTCGACCGGCACCGCCCACAGGGGTGTCGGCCGCTCGCGCCGGCTCCGCCCCATCCAGGCGACAAGGAACGCAACGAGTAGGACGTTCAGCACGAGCGTTGCCAGCACGGCCGCGCTGTGGCGGGTCCACCGTCTTGCCGGAGGCTCGTGTATGCGATGGGTCGCGGCCGCTTTCATGCCGACGTCCTCAAATCCGTCTGCGGTATTCACCGGGGCAAGGCTGCCACGCTCACCGTTTCGGCTCCGCCCGCCTTGCAGGTGTCGAGCACGCGCAAGAGCAGCCCTGTAGGCACCTCGCGGTCGGCCTGGATGACGACGGTTCTCGCGTTCAGGTCGTTCAAGGCGGTCTCGATTGTCCCCGCATCGTCGGGACTGATGGCCCTGCCCGCGACGTGGACGGTCCCCATCTTGGTGATGGCCACGGGCAGGTAGCGTGTCGTGACCGGTCGGGCCGACCGGCTCTCCGGGCGGTTGACCAGGACGCCGGTGTCCTGGGCGAAACTCGTCGAGACGATGTAGAAGATGAGCAGGATGAAGACCATGTCGATGAGCGGCGCCATTTCGATGACAGCGCCTGCCCGCTCCCGCCGCCTTCGTGTCAGGACGCCTCGTTGCATGGTGGATCCTCCCGAGGGGCGCTGCGCGCCGCTTGGACCAGGCGGGCCAGGCGCTCCTGATGCCGCAGCAGTATGCGCTCCGCCAGCAGGCCGGGCGCGGCAATCGCCAGGCCGTACTGGGTGGTCAGTAGGGCTTTGCGTATGCCTTCGCCCATCTCCGTGATGTACCCGCCGCGAAGGATGCTGCCGAACGTCTCAATCATCCCCGTCACGGTGCCCAGCAGGCCCAGCAGGGGCGCCACGACGATGCATGCCCGGATGAGGCCGATGCGCCGTAGCCCCTTGAGCGCGATGGCGTCCAGCGCGGCCGCGCCGGGCCGGAGACCGGCCGATTCCAGCCGCCGAATCTCCGTCCGCGTCGCAAGTAATCGCTCCAGGATAAGGTAGCCGAGCACCACCGAGAGCAGACCGAGGGCGATCATCGTATAGCCGCCGCTCGCGAACCACTCCAAGGCCGCGTTCATTCCGGTTCGTCCTCCACCCGCCCGCCGATGCCGAAGACCTGGACGGCATTGTGCTCAAGCATCGCCTCGCGCCGCTCGACCCAGCGTCGGAGCCAGGCATGGGCCAGGAGCAGCGGGATGGCCACCATCAGGCCCAACTGCGTCGTGATGAGTGCCTCGGAGATGCCCCCCGAGAGCAGGCGTGGGTTGCTCGTTCCCGCCGCTGAGATGGTGTCGAACGTGGCGATCATGCCCGAGACGGTGCCCAGGAGGCCAAGCAGCGGCGCCACCCCCGCCAGGGCGCCGAGGAGCGATAGGGACCGTTCCATCTTGGGGACTTCGGCCAGGAGGGCCGATTCCATGGCCGCCCCGCGCTCCTCCTCGTTCTTGCCCATCGACTCGACGCCCGCCAGGAGCACGCGTGCGGCTGGCGTCCTGGAGCGGCGGAGCACCTCGCGAGCCGCTTCCACATCGTGCCGCTCCAGGCACGGAAGCACGTTCTGTATCAGCAGCGGCGGCGTCTTTGTGAAGACGAGGTAGATGAGCCGCTCGAGAACGAGGATCAGCCCCAATGCCCCGACAGCGATGATCGGATAGACGAACAGCCCCCCCGCCTTGAGCCAGGTTCTCGCGCTCTTGGGTTCAGATGGGGCACGGTCGGCCAGCGTGCCGTCGATGTCGAGCGGCAACCTGGCGAGATTGCCGCGCGCGGCAGCGTGCAGCGCGCCGGCCTGGTTCTCGCTCAGGTAAGGGCCGGCGACCAGCCATCTGCCGTCGCTCATCTGTCGCAACAGGCCGCAGGTGTCCCGCGTGTCGCCGCAGGCGAATGTCGCGAAGCGGCCGAGGCGAGCGACGGGCACGTTGCGCTCGCCGCCGTTTCGCGCGACGATCGGTTCGGCCTGGACGGTGATGCGCGCGTCCTGCTCGATGTCGGCGAGGCGCTGCTGGAGCCCCTGCCACAGCGTCCGCTCCATCGCCTCGATGGCGTCGGATGGGGCGACGGTTACTCCTGCCATGCCGGCCGCCTGTATGATCATGCTTCGGATTCGGCGGTCCGTCAGGGGGGCGGCACGTTGGAGGTCGGCAGAGGTGGCTTCGAGGCGGCGGAGGGACTCCTGCTCGCGGTCGGCGTCGGCCTTTGCGTGTGCCAGGGCGTCGTACTGCTTCTGAAGGCGTGCGGCCACGGTCCGGCGCTCGTCGAGACGCTGCTTGCGTGCATCGGCCAGGTCCTTCTCCGCCTCTTGCCGCGCGGCTTTGGCCCGCTTCAGCAGGTCAGCCGGCGAGGCAGCCGCACGGGTCACGCCGGCCATACGGCCCGTAGGGGGGACGCCTGCCACGACCGCCAGCGCCGCGACAACCACAATGGACAGACAGCGGACCATGTTCACGGTCTATTCCGTTCGGCTCTGGTGCACGGGCAGCAGCACCCAGTCCGGGGCGGCGTGTCCGTCGGCGATGGCGAAGGCCTTCCGGATGGCAGCCTTCTCGTCCGGGGTCTTCGACGGACTCAGGATCACCTTGCCGGATTCGACAGCGGCGGCGCCCGTCTGTTTGCCGTCGAGCGTCATCCACCAGGCGGCCACGGCGCCGGCACGCAGCAACCTGACCGTGACGGTGCGACCGCTCAGTGTGCCGACGATGAGTTCGATGTCGGCTCTGGCGGTGCGGCGGCGCAAGTCGTCGAGGCGTCTTGCGTCGGCGGCGAGGCGTTTGTCGGGCTCCGTGATGGCGGCGGCGGTGTCGGGCGGGACGAGGCCGGGCAGGGATTTCGCCGCCAGCGCTTCCATGGCCTTCTCGAGGCGCTCGGCGAGGGAGTCAATCATGGCCTCGACGTGTTCGAGTCGCCGCTTGGCGGCAGTAAGGTCCTCGGTGCGCGTCCGAAGATCGGTTTCCTCGCGTCTCGCCTTCTCGGCAAGAGCCTGGAACCGTTCGGCTTCGCTGCGGACGACGGAGGCCAGGAGTTGGAGGCGCTGCTGCTCGAAGGCCCATTCCTCGCGCTCCTTCGTAAGTTGCGTGCGTGCTTCGTGGGCCGCGCGCAATTCTGCCGTCACCTGTTCCGGCACGGACGGCCGAGGGGCCTGGCTCGCACCCTCCTGGGGTGCGGCAGCGCCGGCGAGGAGCAAAGGCAGCACCAGCGCAGCGCCCGTCCGGAACGGTCGGCTGCGCCGGCGTGCGGTGGTTCTGGTGCCGGTTCGGTCAGCCACGCGATGCCCTTTCTGCCAATGGTTTGCGGAATCGTACCCAGACGCCGTAGTTGACGTCGTCGCCTCCGGGCGGTTTCGGGAGATCCGTCCGGTAGTCGCGAATACCGAGGTCGGTCATGATTTTGCGGAGTTCGGCGGCCGCCTTTTCGCGGTCGTACTTCATCTTCTGGCCCTGGCGGGCGCGGATGCGGCGCGCGACTTCGACCGGCAGGTTCCTTGAGAAGCCCCTTCCGATGTAGGCCACGGCACCGGGTTTCAGGACGCGGTAGATCTCGCTGAAACCCTTCTTCCGGTCCCCCCAGAAATGGTAACTGCCGCGCGACACGATCACGTCCGCGTAGTCGTCGCGGAAAGGCAGGTTCTTGGCATCGGCGCAGATCGCGCTGACGCGGTGTCCCAGGCCGTGGGCATCTGCGAGCCGGGCGAAGTGGGGGAAGACCTCCGGGTTGATGTCGGCGTTGATCCAGTGCAGCCTCGTCCGCTTCGCAAGTTCGATAATCAGGGTGCCCGCACCGCTGCCCAGGTCGATGCCGATGCCCTCGGCGTCGGCCAGTCCGAGGTCGCGGACGATCTGCTCGGCCAGCGGCGCATAGACCGGCGCCAGGAGGCCTTGACTGGAGCGGACCAGGCGTGTGGCCCTGTTGGCGAGTTTGGCTTGCGCGGCCGCAGGCGCGGCGTCGGTCTTCGCTCGTGAGGATTGGAGCGGACCGGAGCAACGGGCCAGCGCGGCGGCGCTAACGACCGTTATCAGAAGCAGTAAGGTTTGCCTTCTCATGGAACCCGTAAGGCTGGAGCCGGCCGGGCCGCCGGCCGTCATTTCACTGTTATGATACGTGGCGCTTGGCGCCTCGGCAAGGCCGACTTACCAGGCCAGGCTCACGCCTCCCTTGTACCGGACGCCGGGGTGCGGCCATCCGTGGACCGTGGAGTAGTGCTGGCCGCCGACGTTCTCGACCATCAGGAACGCGCGGTGCTGCTTATTCTGGCCGAAGTAATGGGTGATCTTGGTGTTGACCTCGGTAAAGTCGCCGAGGGGTGCGGGGGGGGTGCCGGCCGGCAGGAAGCGCTCGTTCTCGTAATCGCCGACGCGCTTCGTAAAGACCGAGAACTCCCACGAGTCGCCGAACATCTGCGAGACGCCGGTGCCGACGACGAGGTTGGGCACTTCCTGGTCGTTTTCCCCCTCGCCTCCCTGCTCCTGGCGTGCGGTCATGAGGGTAGCGTTCGCGAAGAACTGCGTGCCGGTCTCGAACCGCTTGCTCCGCATGTCCAACTCGAAGCCGTAGGACTCGCGGTCGCCGCTGTCGAACAGTTGGATGCGTTCGCCGTTAACGAGCGCGGTGGCGTTCTGGCCGAGGGCGGCGTTCTGCTGGTCCACGTAGAAGAAGGTGCCCATGACCTCGCCGAAGTCGTCCCAGGCGCGCTTGAGTCCCGCGTCGTACTTAAAGCGTGTCTCGGTGTCCGGCCGGTTGCCGTTGGCGTCGAACATGCCGGGGCGCGAGGCAATCTCGCCCCACGCGAAGTTGCCGTGCAGCGACCACTGCTTGCTTAGCTGGTAGGTGGACCCCAGGGTGTAGGTGCCCAGCGGGTCGGAATGTTCGTCTTCGATCAGGACAAGGCGCAGCCCGCCGGCGCCGCTGCCCTCCACGCTGAAGCCGCCGAACCGCTTGATGTACTCCCACGTCGTGCGGTACCCCGTGTTAACGGTCAGGCGGTCGAAGGCGTGCTCGTCCACGATGAAGGCGGTGTAGGTCGAGATGTCGCCGGCGTTGCCCGGTGCGGTCGGCGTTGCGGCATAGAACCGCTTGCCGGTAGGCGTCCGCCAGCGGTTGAAGGTGGTGCCGAAGCGCAGGGTGTTGGCGTCGCAGGGCCTCAGGCCTTGGACGACCCGGGCGCCGTACTCGTAGTCCTCCTCGAGCCAGTCGAATTGCTGGTCGCGGTGGCCGAAGAAGCGGCGGATGCCGTAGTTGCCCGTGATCTCGGTCCAGGCCCGCTCGTTGGGATGGTAGTGCGCCTTGCCGACGAACAGGTAGGAGCGCATCGGGTCGAACATGTCTTCGCGGGTCAGGAACCGGGGGTCGATGGCCCCCTCGCCCTTTTCCAGTTCCCGCTTGCCGAAGAAGGCGGCGTGCGTCATCGACAGGGTCAGCACCTCCGAGACGTCGTACTGCACGTTGGCGTAGAAATTGGTGATGTTCTCCTCGGCGTTCATTTCCTTGTCGCCGTCGGTGTGGCGGAAGCCGACGCCCAGGCCGATCGACATCCGGTCGTTGCCCTCGCCGTAAGTCACCTCGGTGCGGCTGAGGTTATCGCTGCCGTAGATCTGCGTGACCGTGGTTTCGGGCTCGGTGTAGCGCTTGGGTACGAGGTTGATCATGCCGTTCATGCCGCCCGGCCCGTGCAGGAGGACGGCCGAGGACCGGAGCACCTCGATCCGCTCGAGCGAGCGGGCCGGCAGGTAGTAGTCCGTCTCGTGGAACTCGCGGAAGTACGCACCGTCCAGCAGGTACTCCGGGTAGGGGTATGTCTGCCCGCGGACCGAGAAGAACTGCTTGACCTTGCGGCCGCGGCTCTCGGTCCAGGCGCCGGGAACGTACTTCATGGCGTCGATGACCGAGTAGGCCTCGAGCCACTCGATTTCCTGCTCGCCCACGATGCTGGTCGCGGTGTCGAGGCCGGGCGACTCGGTCAGTGGCCGCAGCCGCAGGTCGCGCGGAGGCAGCGCGATAAAGATCGGCCGCTCCCCCTGCTCGACGGGCGGCTTCCTGGCTGTGATGATGATGTCCGGTACACGGTGTTCGGCAGGCTGGTCCTGGGCGTTCTCGGCGGGGGCGGCTTGGGGCTGCTCAGCGGCTGGGCGTGCCTCGGCGTCGCGGGCGGCGGCGTCTGCCGCGTTTTCGGCGTGCGCCACGCCGACGAGTAGGACAATCGTGAGCGCCAGGGCCGGCAGGATGTTGCGGCACGGATGTCGCG
Source organism: Planctomycetota bacterium (assembly GCA_030602705.1). Lineage (GTDB taxonomy): Bacteria > Planctomycetota > Phycisphaerae > FEN-1346 > FEN-1346 > JAUVZF01. The sequence continues at coordinate 626 of JAUVZF010000116.1, read as the reverse complement.
TGTCCATCTCGTCTTGGGCCTCCTGTTGCGTGCTCAGACGGTATCGGCGGGCGCGCAGCGACCCCGCGCGTTCATAGCCAATACGTGCGCCGGGCCAACCGAGGCCAGGCTGCCGCGAGGTCGTGCCGCCGACCTGCCGCCGGCACGCTGGCGCCCTCTCGCGGGAGGCGTCTCCCGCGTAAGACCACATAGTATACACGGTTCGGCATCGTGTTGCCAAGCACCTGTTCCTGCAGCGACGGGCGCCGCTGCGGCGATATTCGGTAGCCGCGCGGCGGCGATTTGTGGCATTTTGGGTTCTGCGTTGCCGGGACATGCGGCTTGCTCTATAAGACTTACGTCAATTTTGACCTTGCCGAAACGGGCAAATGCGCGTTTTTTTTGGCTCTGATCCTTGATTCTGGGCCGTGAGGGGCGATTTGGGGCTCGAATGTTAAGATAGGTAAGGCAAAACGCGCTGGTTTTTGATCCGTTTTTGCGATTTTTGTGTCCGTTTTTGTCCGTTTTTGTTCCGTTTTGTTCGGTTTTTGAGGGGTTTTGAAGGGGGCGAAATTGATGTAAGTCACCAAGGCCCAGAGGCAACCGACGAGCGCGACGCCGCAGGGACCGAAAAGTTGTTAGAGTTC
>JAUVZF010000068.1 GCA_030602705.1 Planctomycetota bacterium | reverse complement strand
GCTCAAACGTCTGCTCGGCTCGGCCGTCCGCAGCCGACGCGACGATGCCATCGACGGCGAAATCCTCTTGCGAGTCCTGACGATCAACCTGATGATCATCTGGCGTCTCTACACAAAACGCTCTTTTCAACAGAGCATTCCTGGAACCTTTTTTGATCAGAGTTCGAGCGGCACGGCCCGTACTTCCGTCCCGGTCTCGTATGTCCCCGGTTCGAGGATGGCAAGGGCGTCGGCGCGCGAGAAGCCGACCAGGTCGGCCGAGCCGCGCGTTGTGACCGGTTCGACCGTCCAGCCGGAGCGCTCGCTCCGAAGGCGCACCGGCATGAACGTGGTCCGCTTGCCGCCCACCGTTACCGGGGCGGTCAATCTGCCGTGGACCGGCGGCGGCGCGGGCTCGGGGTGGCCCATCATCTTCCGAATCGCCGGCCAGACGAACAGGCGCCATGCCACGAGCGTCGAGACGGGGTTGCCCGGCAGACCGAAGATGATCCCGCTGCCGTGCGTGGCGAACACGGTCGGCTTGCCGGGTTTCATTCGGATGGTGGCGAAGTGGACCGCCACGCCGAACGCATCGAACACTTTGGGCACGAGGTCCCACTCGCCCATGCTGACGCCGCCGGATACGAGGAGGACGTCGCGCGCCAGGCCGGCCCCAATCATTTCTCGCAGGTCGGCTTCCTCGTCCTTTGCGACGCCTAGGCGCTCGGCCTCGACGCCGGCGCGGCGGCACGCGGCCAGGAGGCTCCAGGAGTTGGCGTCGCGGATTTGGCCGGGGCCGGGCGTCTCCGTGATGGGCGCCAGTTCGTTGCCGGTGCCGAGGACGGCGACGCGCGGCCGGCGATAGACCTGGACGCGATCGCGCCCGACCGAGGCCAAGAGGCCCACCTCCGAGGGGCGCACGGCGTGGCCCGCCTCCAGGACGGTCCGGCCCTTGCGGATGTCCTCGCCGCAGGCGCAGATGTTTCGGCTCTTGGGGTCGGCCTGGAGGATCCGCACGCGCCCGTCGCCGGCCGTCTCGGTGTCCTCGACGATGACGACCATGTCGGCGCCCGCCGGGACGGGCGCCCCGGTCATGATCTTGGTGCACTGGCCGGGGCCGACCTCTTTCGTGGGCGCGACGCCGGCGGGGAGTTCCTCGATGATTTCAAGTTCAACGGGCGTAGCGTGGAGGTCGCGAGCGCGCGCGGCATATCCGTCCATGGCGCTCTTGTCGAACGGCGGCAGGTCGATGTCGCTTGCGACCGGCTCGGCCAGCCGCGCGCCGACGGCCTCGACGAGGGGCACCTCAACGGCCTCGAGCCGTGGTGTGTTCTCGAGGACGATCGCCAGGGCCTCGTCGGGCGTGGTCACTGCGCCTCACCTCCCTCGAACCCCAGCCGCCACGGGGCGGTGTACACGTTCATCCGCCCGCGGCGAGCGAAACCGACGACCGTCACGTTGGCCGCCAGGGCCAGTTCGATGGCCCGCGACGTGACGGCGCCGCGGCTGACGACAACCGGCAGACCGGCCCGGGCGGCCTTGGCAAGGATGTCGGCGCTCGCGCGGCCGGTGGTCAGGATGGCACGCTCGGCGAGCGACACGCCGTGCATCAGGCACAGGCCGATGGCCTTGTCCACGGCATTGTGACGGCCGATGTCCTCGGCGAACGACGAGAGGCTCCGCCCGTCGGTGACGGCCGCGGCATGGACGCCGCCCGTGTCGCGAAAGAGCGTCGAGGCGGCAGCCATCTCCCGGATGCGGTCGGTCAGGTCGTCGGGCTGAAACCGCACGTTGCTCTCGCACTGCGGCAGCGCCTCCTCGGCCTCGGCGGCCGACGCCCCGCCGCCGCAGCCGGACGTGATCGAGAGACGCTCGCGGAACAGCACCAAGCGGTCGGGGTCCACGCTGCCGTGCACCTCGACGCGCGCCAAGTCCGGCGCGACGGTGATCTCGTCAATGGCCTCGGCCCCGTCGAGGAGCCCTTCCGACACGAGGAACCCGGCCGCCAGGTACTCGAGCGCCTCCGGCAGGCAGTTGATCCAGAGCAGCGGCCGCGAGTTCAGGACAAGTTGAACGCGGTGCTCGACGACGACGGCGTCGCGCGAGTCGTCGCCGGCGTCTGCCTCGCCGGGCCGGGGCGGGCCGACGCGCCGCACCGGCACGTTGCGGACGGGGTCCCGGAACTCTGGCGGTTCGGTCATGACTTGGCAGCCGGGCGGGGCTCGATGCGGACGGCGCAGACCTTCAGTTCGGGGATCTTGGCGATGGGGTCGAGTGCGGCAATCGTCAGGCGGTTGGCCGGCGCCTCGCGGTAGTGGAACGCCAGGAACAGTGTGCCGGGCGCGACGCGTTCGGTCACGCGGGCCGGCAGTTCAATCTGCCCCCGCCGCGAGGCGACGCGGACGGTCTCGGAGTCGGCGATGCCGAGGCGTGCGGCGTCGTCGGGGTGAATCTCGATCGTCCCGACCGAGACGAGTGTGTCGAGCACGTCCGACCGCCGCGACATCGTGCCCGTGTGGAAATGCTGGAGGACGCGTCCGGTCGAGAGCACGAACGGGTACTCGTCGTCGGGCGGTTCCCTGGGCGGAATAAACTCCACGGCGTGAAACTTGCCGAGGCCGCGCGCAAACTTCCCCTTGTGCAGGTACGGCGTGCCGGGGTGCTCGCGGTCGGGGCAGGGCCACTGGAGGCCGCCCTCCTGGAGCCGGTCGTACGTGATGCCGCCGTAGGAGGGGGTCACCGACGCGATCTCGTCCTGGATGGCGGACGGGTGGTCGTAGTGCATCTCGTAGCCCATGCGGCTGGCCAGATCGCACAGGATCTGCCAGTCGGGCAGCGCCTGTCCCGGCGCGTCGAGCGCCTTTCGGACGCGCTGGACCCGCCGCTCGGTGTTCGTGAAGGTGCCGTCCTTCTCGGCGAACGAGGCGGCGGGCAGGACGACGTCGGCCAACTGGGCGGTCTCGGAGAGGAAGATGTCCTGGACGACGAGCAGGTCGAGGTTTTTGAGGGCCTCCTCGACGTGGTTGAGGTCGGGGTCGCTGAGCATGGGGTTTTCGCCCACGACGTAGAGTGCCTTGAGCCGTCCGTCGGCCGCGGCGTCAATCATCTCGACGACCGTCAGGCCGACGTTGGGGCTGAGTTTGGCGCCCCAGGCCTTCTGGAACTTCTGGCGGCTGGCCTCGTCGTCCACCTTCTGATAGCCGGGGTACACGTTGGGCAGTGCGCCGAGGTCGCAAGCGCCCTGTACGTTGTTCTGGCCGCGGAGCGGGTTCACGCCCGTGCCGGGCCGTCCGATATTGCCGGTCAGCATCGCCAGGTTCGCCAGGCTGAGGACGTTGTCCGTCCCGGTCGTGTGCTGGGTGATGCCCATCGAGAAGATGATGGAGGCGGCCTCGGCCTTGGCGTAGATGCAGGCAGACTCGGCGATGAGCGCGGCCGGCACGCCGGTGATCTTTGCGGCCATTTCGGGCGTGTACGGTTCGACGGCTCTGGCGAGGTCCTCGAAGCCTTCGGTCCGCTCGGCGAGAAAAGAGTTATCCTGGAGCCCCTCGGCCAGGATGACGTGCATCATGGCGTTCGCGAGCGCCACGTCGGTGCCGCCCTTCTGCTGCATGTGGACGGCGGCGAACTCCGTGAGTTCGATGGCTCGCGGGTCGGCGACGATGAGCGTCGTCTTGCCCGAGAGGACGGCCCGTTTGATCGCTGCGCCGATGATGGGGTGGCACTCGGTGGTGTTGGAGCCGATGACGAAGATGGCGTCGGCCAGTTCGAACTCGTCCATGGAGTTGGTCATGGCGCCGGAGCCGAAGGCCCGGGCCAGGCCCACCACGGTCGAGGCGTGGCACAGCCGCGCGCAGTGGTCCACGTTGTTCGTGCCGACCACGGCCCGCATGAACTTCTGCATGAGGTAGTTCTCTTCGTTGGTGGTCTTGGCGGAGGAGAGGCCGGCGATGGAGTCGGGGCCGTGCGTGTCGCGGATCCGGGTGAGGCGCTCCGCGACCAGGCCGAGGGCCTCGTCCCACGTGGCGGGGACGAGTTCGCCGCCGGTTCGGATGAGCGGCTCGGTCAGGCGCTGCTCGTGGCCGACGAAGTCGGTGCCGAAGCGTCCCTTGACGCACAACAGGCCCTTCGAGACGCCGAGGCCGGGCTCGCCGGTAATGTGGACGATGCGGCCGTCGTGGATGTTGAGAACCAGCGTGCAGCCGCACCCGCAGTAGGGGCAGATGGTGCGGACCTGCTCGAACTCCCAGGCGCGTCCGCCGCCCTCGGCCCCGGCGTAGGTCAGGGCGCCGGTCGGGCAGACGTCGATACAGTTGCCGCACTCGGCACAGGCTGACTCGTCGCGGGTCTGGCCCGGCGGCAGGGAGATGCAGGTGTCGAAGCCGCGGCCGAGAAAATCGATGGCCCGGCTCGCCTGGACCTCGTGGCAGACCTGGACGCACCGGCCGCACAGGATGCACTTCGACCGGTCGTACACGATGGCGGGCCCGTCCTGGACGGGCGCCACGGCCACCTGCTCGCTGGCAAAGCGCGACTCCTTGACGCCGCAGGCGTAAGCGTATTTCTGGAGGTCGCAGGCCCCCGCCTTCTCGCACGTCAGGCAGTCGTGGGGATGGTCCGACAGGAGCAGTTCGATGATAAGGCGGCGTGTTTCGCGCAGGTGCGGCGTGTTGGTCTGCACGATCATGCCGGGCGCCACCGGATGCGAGCACGACGGCACGGGGTTGCCACTGCCCTCGACCTCCACCAGGCACAGGCGGCACGAACTGGTCGGTGCAAGGCCCAGCGCGGGGTCGTAGCACAGGTGCGGGATGTCGATGCCGAGGCGCCGGGCGGCGTTGAAAATGGTGGTGCCCGGCGGGACCGAGACCTCGCGGTCGTCGATGGTCAGTGTCACGTCGTCGGCCATAAAACAATCCTCGATACGTCGATTGCCGGGGCACGCCCCGGCCTACGGCACGTCGCCGCGGCGGCGACGGCTGAACGGCAGCCCGATATGCCGGGGCGCGCCCCGGCCTACGTTATTCCAGGTCGCAGCGGAGGCAGCGGCGTGCCTCGGCGCAGGCGGCCTTGATGGAGTATCCCTTGGTGACTTCCTCGAAATCGCCACGGCGTTTCTTCGGCGACCGCGTACGGATGGGCATTCGCGGGGCGGCGGCCTCGTCTTCCGGTTCCGCCGGCTTGCCGGGCGAGGCGAAACCGTGATCGGGCGGCAGTTCGCCCGCCCCGCCGAGGAACACGTCGATGGCCTGGGCCGCACGCTGACCCGCCGCGATGGCCTCAACGATAGTCGCGGGCCCGGTGACGGCGTCGCCGCCCACGAAGATCCCGCCGCCGGCGTGCTGTGTGACCGGATCGGCCACCGCCCGGCCTCGCGCCACGACGAGGTGCCCGTCGTCTGCGGCGAAACTGAGTTCCGGGTGCTGCCCGACCGCGACGATCACCATGTCGGTCTGGAACGTCCGCTCGGCCCCCTCCTTGGGTATAGGCCGCCGGCGGCCGCTTTCGTCGGCGTCGCCGAGTTCCATCTCGGCGCAGCGGATGGCACGGACCCGTCGGCCGTCGGTCAGGATTTCAATCGGCGTGACGAGCAAGTGGAGATCGACGCCCTCGATGACGGCCTCCTCGATTTCCTCGCGGATGGCGGGCATCTCGTCTCGCGTGCGGCGGTAAAGAATCGTCACGGATTGGGCGCCGAGGCGAAGCGCAGTGCGTGCCGCGTCGATGGCTGCGTTGCCGCCGCCGATAACGACGACCCGTCCGGGCGTCTCATCGAGTTTGCCTAGAGCGGTCCTTCGGAGGAAGGCGATGGCGTCGTGCACGCCGTGGCTGTCTTCGCCCGGGATGTCCAGGCGATAACCGCTGTGTGCCCCTGCCGCAACGAAGACCGCGTCGTAGCCCTCCTGGCGGAGTCCCTGGATGGAGTCGACCCGGCGGCCGGTCTCGATTTCGACGCCCGCGCGGCGGATGTACTCGATGTCGCGCTCCAGGACGTCGCGCGGCAGGCGATACTCGGGAACACCGACCGCCAGCATGCCGCCGATGGTGTCGAGGGCCTCGAAGACCTTGACCTCGCGGCCCATGATGGCGAGGAAGTAGGCGGCGGTCAGACCGGCCGGGCCGGACCCGATGATGGCGACGCGTCCGTGCCTTGGTCCCTGCCACTGCGGGGGCGTGCCGATGTCCTTCGCGCGGTCGGTCACGAAGCGCTTGAGGTGGCGGATCGAGATGGGTTCGTCCACATCGCCGCGGCGGCAGAACATCTCGCACGGGTGGTGGCACGCCCGGCCGCAGACCGAGGCAAAGGGGTTGCGCCGGCGGATGAGGTCGAGGGCGTCGGCGAAGCGGCCCTCGGCGATCATGGCGACGTATTCCGGCACGTTCACGTGGGCCGGGCACGCACTGGAGCACGAGACCGGGGCGAGCGCTTCACACACGTGAGCCGGGCACCGCTTTTCCTTGATGTGGGCTTCATACTCGTGGCGGAAGTGACGGATGGTCGAGAGGACGGGGTTCGGCGCGGTCTGCCCCAGGCCGCAGAGCGACGCCTCTTTGATCACACGCCCGAGTTCTTCGAGGCGGTCGATGTCGGCCATCTCGCCTTCGCCGCGGCAGATGCGCTCCAGGATCTCGAGCATCCGCTTGGTGCCCACGCGGCAGGGGGAGCACTTGCCGCACGATTCCTTTTGGCAGAAGTCTGTGAAGAATCGGGCGATGTCCACCATGCAGGTGGCCTCGTCCATAACGACCAGGCCGCCGGAGCCCATGATGGCGCCGATTTCCTTGACGGAGTCGTAGTCGATGGGCAGGTCGAGGTAGCGCGCGGGGACGCACCCGCCGGAGGGTCCGCCCATCTGTGCGGCCTTGAACTTGCGTCCGTGCGGGATGCCGCCGCCGATGTCGTACACGATCTCGCGCAGCGTTGTGCCCATGGGCACTTCGACGAGCCCCGTGTTGTTGACCTTGCCGGCCAGGGCAAAGATCTTGGTGCCCTTGGAGCCTTCGGTGCCGACGCGGGCGAAGGCTTCGGCGCCGTCGGCGAGGATGCGCGGCACATTGGCCCAGGTCTCCACGTTGTTGATGTTGGTGGGCCTCGAGTACAGGCCGCTCGTGGCAGGGAAGGGCGGCCGTGGGCGCGGCACGCCGCGCTCGCCTTCGACCGAAGCGATCAGGGCCGTCTCTTCGCCGCAGACGAAGGCGCCGGCGCCTTTGCGGATTTCGATCCGGAAGTCGAGGCCTGTGCCGAGGATATTCTTGCCCAGAAGGCCCGCCTCGCGCGCCTGCGCGAGGGCGATCTTGGCGTGCTCGATGGCGATGGGGTATTCGGCCCGGACGTAGATGAAGCCGCGCGTCGCGCCGATGGCGAAGGCGCCGATGATCATGCCTTCGATAACCAGGTGCGGGTCGCCCTCCAAGAGGGCGCGGTCCATGAAGGCCCCCGGGTCGCCCTCGTCGGCGTTGCAGATGATGTACTTCTCATCGCCCGGGGCCTGGCGTGCGAGGAGCCACTTGCGGCCGGTGGGGAACCCCGCGCCGCCGCGCCCGCGCAAGCCCGACCGCGTGACCTCGTCGATGACGGATTCCGGGTTCTTCGAGGCGAGCGCGCCGGCGGCCGTGATGTAGGCGCCGTGGGCGATGGCGTCCTGGAGGCTGGTCGGGTCCACCACGCCGCAGTTTGCGAGGACCCGTCGCATCTGGTGCTTGTAGAAGGGTATGTTCTTCCGGCGGGAAACGGTTCGGCCGTTTGCCGACCAGCACAGGTGGCGGATGACTTTGCCGCCGAGGACGGTCTTCTCGATGATCTCGGCGGCGTCTTCGGCCGTCACGCCCTGGTAGGAGATGCCCTTCGGGTCGATGACCACCGCGACGGCGCCGGCGCAGAGGCCGTGGCATCCGACTCTCGCGATGCGGACGCGGTCGGCCAGGCCGCGCTTCTCGACCTCGGTCTCAAGGGCGTCGCAGACGTCGAGGGCGCCGAGGGCGCGGCAACCGGTCGAGCAGACGCGGATCGTGGCGTCGGGCTTCGGGACCGACGCGAGATCGCGCCGGAGGGCCCTGAGGTCGCTGACGGACTTGAGACGCTTCATGCGTGTTCAGCCCTAAAGGAGCGCAGGATGCTCTGGACGCGCCGGGGCGTCAGTTCTCCGAAGTACTGGTTGTCGATCATCATGGCGGGCGCGAGGAAACAGGTTCCCAGGCACGCGACGGTTTCGAGTTGGAACATCAGGTCCTCTGTCATCTCGCCGTCTTGGATGTCGAGTTCGCGCTGGACGGCATCCAGGACGCGCCCCGCGCCCTTGACGTGGCAGGCGGTGCCGCGGCAGCACCGGATCGTGTGCCGGCCGCGCGGTTCGGTGTAGAACTGGGCGTAGAACGAGACGACGCCCCAGATGCGGCTCAGGGGGATGCGCGTGCGTCGGCTGAGTTCCCCCAGCGCCGCCGGGGGCAGGTACCCGAACTGATCCTGCACGTCCTGGAGGACGCCGATGAGGTTCGAGTCAGGCGAGACGCCGAGCGAATCCAGAAGCGACGCGATCTCGGCCTCGGACGGCGGTGCGGGGGCGCTCTTGTCCTGGGTGGCGGATGTGTCGGACATCGGTATCGGGCCCTTACTTCGCGCGGCGGGTGGGGACACCCGCCGCGCACACTCTCGGATGCGGGCGCCGGCCTGCCAGAAGGTACCTGTTTAGCGTGCTCTCGAAGCGATGTCATTTCGACCGAGGCCGTACGGCCGAGCGGAGAAATCTCGTCGGCCGGACACGGATAACGGCGAGATTCCTCGACTCGCTTCGCTCGCTCGGAATGACACGCTAAACACGTACGACAAAAGTATAGGGTCTGGCCGTGCGGGGGGCAAGAAAACGTATTCGCGAGTTCGCGTCAGGCCTTGTCCGCCGCCAATTCGGCAGTCTGCTTTACAGGCCGGCGGCAAGGTGCTATGGTTGGGGTGCTGGCCTGGCGGCCGGCGCCTATTGTGTGAGGGCTTGGCGATGGATCTGGCTCGCGCCCTTCAATCGCACCCGTTGTTCGTGAACTTTTCACCGGAAACGCTGGCGGCGGCGGTCTGCGCAGCCACGCCCGTCTCCTACAGCGCCGGCGACGTGTGCCTCCGCAGCGACGAGTCCGGCGACGTTTTCGGCGTGCTCATCTCCGGACGATTGGAGGCCGTGCGCGGTCGCGGAGCGGACCGCCGGCATCTCGGATACATCGAGGCCGGCGAGTGTTTCGGCGAGATGTCGCTGCTCACGGGCAATCCCACCAACGCCGAGGTCGTGGCGGTCGAGGAGAGCGAGGCCATCGTGTTTCTCCAGGAGGCCATCAGCCCTCTCATCGCCACAAGCCCCGAGGCGATCCGTTTCCTGGGGCGGATGTTGACCGGCCGCCTTGCGCCGAAGCGGCCGGAGTTGCCGATGCCTGCGAGCCACGGGCGGCAGTACCGCCTGGGGGCTGCCGGCCCGATGCAGGTCCTGGCCGTCTCCTGCAACTGGCAGGAGGTCCGGTACGCCTACTTCGACACCAGCGGCGAGAGGGCCCGGGCGCACGGAAGAGCCACGGGCCTGGACACCGGCAAGGCGATCCATCGTCACGCGGGGCCGAAGGGCGAGCGCCAGAACGATCTTGCGCCGGCGACGCATGACGCGGCGCTCGAGGCCGCCCTTGGCGCGCTGGGGGCGGACGGCCTGATCGGTTCGCCGTCGGACCTGTCGGCGATCGGCCACTGTGTGCGGCACGGGGGGATCGGGTTCAACGGGCCGGCGATTGTGGACGAGGCCGTGAAGCAGGCGATCCGGCGCTTGTCGGACCTCATGCCGAGGGATAACCCGTACAACCTGAGCGGCATCGAGACGTGCCAGCGGTTGGCGCCCGGCGTGCCGCAGGTCGCCGTGTTCGACACGGCGTTTCATCTGACAATGCCGCCGGCCGCCCATCACTACGCCCTGCCGCAGGACTTGGCGCACGATGCCGACCTGCGGCGGTTTGGCTTCCATGGCATTTCGCACGAGGGCGCGGTGCGTGCGGCGGCGGCCCATCTGGGACGGAAACGCAATACGCTGCAACTGGTCAGTTGCCACCTGGGTGTGGGGGCGTCGGTTGCTGCCATCGATCACGGGCGCAGCGTGGACAACTCGATGGGCATGACGCCGCTCGCGGGCCTTGTCATGGCGACGCGCCCCGGCGACGTGGACCCGGGACTGCTGCTGTACCTGATACGCGATCGCAAGATGGACCCGGACGAACTGTACCGGCGGCTGTTCGATGAAGCCGGTCTGCTGGGCGTCTCGGGCGTATCGGGCGATGTGCTGGAGGTGATGGAGGCCGCCGAGAAGGGACATGTCCGGGCGCTTCTTGCGCTTCAGATGTTCTGCCAGCGTGCCCGCAAGTACGTGAGCGGCTACATCGGCCTGCTGGGCGGTGTGGATGCCATCCTGTTCACGGGCGGTGTGGGTCAGAACTCGCCCGGCGTGCGGGCCCGCATCTGCCAGGGCCTCGGATGGATGGGCATCGTGCTCGACGATGGCCGCAACCGCGCCGCCGAGGTGGGCCGCAACGAAGTCGTGGACGTGGAGGCGCCGCAGTCGCGGGTCCGCATCCTGGTCGTGGGCGGCGACGAGGAGCACACGATTGCGCGGCACACGGTCCGGGCCCTGGCCCACGCGCGTGTGACGGAGGTGATGCGCGGCACAGAGCGTCCGATTCCGATAGGCATCTCGGTCCACCACGTTCACCTGACGCAGGAGCACGTTGAGGCCCTCTTCGGCCAGGGCCACACGCTGACCTGGCACTCGGACCTCTCGCAGTCGGGCGAGTTCGCGTGCAAGGGACAGGTCACCATCGTCGGGCCGAAGGGCCGGATCGATCGCGTTCGGGTCATCGGGCCGGTCCGTTCGGAGAGCCAAGTGGAGATCGCGCGGACCGAGGAGTTCAAACTCGGCATCGACGCCCCGATCCGTCTCTCGGGCGACCTGGCGGGCACGCCGGGCATCACCCTGGAGGGCCCGGCCGGGCAGGTGCACCTGTCGCAGGGGGTGATCTGTGCGATGCGTCACATTCACATGGCCCCGGAAGACGCGATGGGGTTTGCCGTGCGTGACCGCGACGTGGTACGCGTCCGCGTGCCGGGCGAGCGCGAACTGATTTTCGGCGACGTCGTGGTGCGCGTGGCCCCGAACTTCCGGCTCGAGATGCACGTGGACACCGACGAGGCGAACGCCGCCGAACTCGCCCCCGGAGCGGTGGGATACCTCGATTCGATCCAGCGGCGTGCGGCGGGGTAGGGCTTGGTCTCGCCGGAGAGGCCTTAGACTGTCACCCCGAGCGACCCCGGCGCGGACGGCTTCCGGATTGCGGCGCGCGGCGGATGCCTGGTATCATCTTCAGCATGTGGTGGCGGGGTGAGGCGCCCTGTACCCACGAGTGACAGGAGGAGGTCCGAACGATGCGTCACTACAGAAGTCCGGCAGGCGTTGCTGCGGTTGCGCTGGCGGCTGTGGCTGGTATCGCGCTGTTTGCTTCGGCCGCAGGGGCCCCGAGGGCAAAGACCCGCGTCTTCATGCTCCAGGGAGGCGGGCACGACTGGAAGAACCATCTGCCCATACTCGGCGAGATCCTCACGAAGACCGGCGACTTCGACGTCACCATCTCCGACGACATGGACCAACTGAAGGCCGGCAGCATCAAGAAGTACCACGTGGTCCTCTTTTACGGATCGGGCCAGAACTTCAAAACGTCCGAGCAGGAGAAAGGTCTGTGCGGTTTCGTCCGCGCCGGCGGGGGCTTTACCGGCATCCACTCGGCCACCGACTCGTTCAAGAAGTCCGACGCCTACTGGGAAATGGTCGGTGGGCGGTTCGCCGGGCACGGCGGCGGCAAGTTCACGGTTCGCATCGAAGACAAGAACCACCCCATCACCAAGGGCCTCGAGGACTTCGAGATCACCGACGAGACCTACCGACACAAGTATCACCCGAAGGCGAAGATGCACAGCCTCATCCGCATCGACCGCGGCAAGGAACAGCAGAGCATGGGGTGGGTCCGGGACTACGGTAAAGGCCGCATGTTCTACACCGCGCTCGGTCACGGCCGACCGGCCTGGACGAACCCGCACTTCCAGCGTCTGGCCGTCCGCGGCATCTACTGGGCCGCCAAGCGCGAGGTAAAAGACCCGTAGCGCCGGGCCGGTGCTTCTGCACTTGAGGGCGCGGCCCGTACGGGCCGCGCGGAAGTCTTGCCGGGCTGACGGTCACCCCGTCTGGGCCAGGGCGGCGCGGACGGTGTTGCGCAGAAGGATGGCGACCGTGACGGGGCCGACGCCCCCCGGCACGGGCGTGATGGCGCCGGCCACCTCGACGGCCGAGTCGAAGTCCACGTCGCCGACGGTCTTCATCTTCTTGCGGCCCTTCTCATTCAGCACGGGCTCGCCGTTTTCATCGAGGACGGGCACGCGGTTGATGCCGACGTCGATGACGGTGGCGCCGGGCATGATATGCTCGCCGGTAATGAGGCCCGGCACGCCGGCGGCGACCACCAGGATTTCGGCCTTCGAGGTATGGGCCTTCGTGTCGCGCGTGCCGATGTGGCAGCAGGTGCACGTGCCGAGGTCGTTGACGATGAGGCAGACGACGGGCTTGCCGACGATGGGCGAATGGCCGACGACGACGCACTCTGCGCCCTTGATTTCGCAGCCGGCGAACTTGATGAGTTCGTAGGCGGCGGCGGCGGTGCACGGGATGAGTTCGGCCCCCTCGTAGAACAGCAGTTTGCCGAGGTTGGCGGCGGTGATGCCTTCGACGTCCTTTTCGGGCGGGATTCGCTCGGCCATGTCGCGGGCGTTGACGCCTTCGGGCAGCGGCATCTGGAGCAGAATGCCGTTGACGGACGGGTCGGCGCCCAGTTCATCGATCTTGGCGGCCAGCGCGTCGGCGGTCGTGTCGTCGGGCAGTTCCACCAGGTCGTACGCGATGCCGGCCTCCTGGCACGATTTGGCCTGGCTGCGGCTGTAGATGCGTGCGCCGGGGTTCGAGGTGACCAGGAGGCTGGCGAGTTTGGGCGGTGAGCCGGTTTTGGCCTTGATTGCCTCAATGTCCTTCGCAAGGTCGGCCCTGATCTGGGCCGCGAGGGCTTCGCCGTCAATGAGTTTCGCTGACATGGTATCTCCTTGGGTTGGCGTGGTTCACGTCGTCGCAAGCCATCGAGCCCGGCCCGGCGCCGCGTTGCACTACGGCTTTATCTCGGCGTGTTCGAGGATGTCCGGCACGACGTCGTCCCAGCCGAGTGTCATGAGGTGGGCGCCCTGGCACATCGGTTTCATCTCGCGGACGAGTTCGCCGGCGATCTCGGCCGACACCTTCTTGCGGTCCTCTTTCGGGGCGTCGGCCATCCGCTGGATGATCGCGTCGGGCACCTGGACGCCCGGCACGCCGCGGTTCATGTACTTGGCCATGCCGGCGGACTTCAGGACCACGATGCCCACCAGCACGGGGATCTTCACGTGGTCGATGTTTTTCATAAACGTCTCGAACGTGGCGGGGTCGTACACCGCCTGCGTCTGGACGAACTGGGCGCCGGCCTCGACCTTCTTTTCGAGTTTGATGATCTGCGGCTCGACCACCTCGGTGCAGGGCGTGACGCAGCAGCCCTTGAAGAACGTCGGCACGCCGTCGAGTTCGTTCGGATTGCCCTTCATGTCGGCGCCCATGTCGGTGCCGGCCTCGAGGCCGGTGATCGCCTGCAAGAGGCCCACCGAGTCGACGTCGTACACCGGCTTGGCCTGTGGGTGGTCGCCCATGGCCACGTGGTCGCCGGTCAGGGCGAGGACGTTGCGGATTCCGAGGATGTGGGCCGAGAGCAGATCGCTCTGGAGGGCCAGCCGGTTGCGGTCGCGCGTGACCATCTGGAATACCGGTTCGATGCCGCGGTCCAGGAGCAACTTGCAGCCGACCATCGACCCGGTCCGCATGACGGCCGTCTGGATGTCGGTGACGTTGACGGCGACGACGTTGCCCTTGAGATACGTCTCGGCCTCGTGGATAACGGGCTCGACGTTCGTGCCTTTGGGGGGTCCGATCTCGCCGGTGACGACGAATTCGCCCGCTTCGAGCGCCTCCTGGAACCTGCTGACAGGCAGGGTCATGCCTGGGACTCCTCTTCTTCGAGTTCGACCATTTCCTCATGAACCAGCCGCCGCACGCCGCGCCCCCGGTCCGTCCGGTGGTCGCGAGGGGGACGGATCTTGCGATACTCATCGAGCCGCCCGAGTTCCTTCAGCCGTTTGTAGATCAGGAGCCAGGCGCAGTCCATCTCCTGGTCCACCTCGCACTTTCCGTCGTTGGTGCCGCCGCACGTGCCGTTGATCAGGCTCTTGCTGCACCGCGCGACGGGGCAGATGCCGCCGGTCCACGCCAGAACGCAGTCCCCGCAGCCGCGGCAATACTCAGCCCAGGCGCCGGGGGCGGTGTTGGCACCATAGAACGTGGTGTTGAGGGTGGGGAGGAAGGGCGTCTCGGGGTACAGTTCACTCATGAAGCCCACGCCCACGCCGCACGCCATGCTGAGGACGGCATCGTACTGGCCGGGATCGGCCTTGAGGTTCTCGATGAACTCGCGGTCGCACTGGCGGGTAATGGAGTCGGATTCTATGGTGAGGTCCATGCCCTTTTGACGTGCGGCCAGGCGAAGTTGCGAGGCGAGTTCGTCGGCCTGCTTCTCGCCGCCCGTCAGACACACCGTCACGCACCCGCCGCAGGCCAGGACCAGCACACGCTTCTGCGGCGCGAGCATTTCCAGGATCTCGTCAAACGGTTTTCGTTCCGCAACGATCATCGAAGCAATCTCCTAACCTGCCGGGAGGGTTTCCACTGCCGCGACGAGCGCAGGATGAACGGCTTCCCCGTCTTCGTCGGGCAGTTCCAGCATTCTGAGGCAATCGGGGTCCAGGCCGACCTCGGCCAGCAGTTGCCGGGCTTGGTCCACCCGTCGGCTGATGCGGCGTGTGGCCTGCGGATAGCGGTCGGCACCCTCGTGGCAGGCGAGGACAAGCACCCGGTCGGCGCCCTTCTCGAAGGCAGCCAAGAGGTCGCTCACGCTCAGCCGGGCAACGCTGGGCAAATACACCTCCGCCACACCGGCAACGACCTCACTTTCGCCCCGCCAGTCGGCCGCCGAGGCATGGTGCCCGCAGATGAAGGCGACGATCTTGGCATGCCCGTCGCTCGCCGCCGACGCCAGGGCGGCGCTGGTCCGCGCGGGAAGTCCCCGCGCATCCCACCCGCGGGCGATGATCGCACCCGCCGGGCACTCGGCGATACACATCCCGCACGCCTGGCACAGCGACGAGTCAATCCGGGCAACATCGGTGACCTTGGGGATGTCGAACGGGCAGACCCGCAGACACGTCAGACACGCCGCGCACTTGTCCACGAGCACTTCGGCCCCCGCTCCGCAATTCATGCAGCGGCGCGACTCGCGCAGCGCCGCCTCCCGGGCCAGCGTCTTGTCGATCGGCCCGAAGGTTTTCACGCGTGTTTGCGGCGGCACGGCCTCGACCGGTTCTCGCGAAACGTTGATCACCTTTTCCGCGGTGTCCTCGGCAATGGAGTCGATCTCTGGCGGCAGCGAGTCGTCGATGCGGATCTGGTGGCCGCGCAGAAACAGGTCAACGGCCACGGCCGCCCGCTGCCCGCTGGCGCACGCTTCCACGGCCGACCCGGGCGGCGTGACGATCTCGCCACAGGCGAACACCCCGGGCAGGCTCGCTTGCTGGGTAGCCGCGTCGTACACCAGTCGGCCGCGGTCGTCCTGCCTGAGGGAACTTCCCTCGACGAAGCCCATGTCGGCCGCCTGGCCGATCGCCATGATGACGGTATCGCACGCCAGTTCGATTACGTCGGAGTCGTCGTACTGCGGGTCGAACCGCTCGTTCTCGTCAAAGACGCGTGTCACGGCGCGGGCCTTGACGCCGACAATCTGCCCCTGGCGGACGAGGATTTCAATGGGCCCGCGGCGGTGGATGAACTCGATGCCCTCTTCCTGGGCCTCCTGC
Source organism: Planctomycetota bacterium (assembly GCA_030602705.1). GTDB lineage: Bacteria > Planctomycetota > Phycisphaerae > FEN-1346 > FEN-1346 > JAUVZF01. Next base: position 3,040 of record JAUVZF010000068.1, on the reverse strand, counting down.
TGTTCCCACTCGTAGGCCGGCATCTCCGCCAGCGTCTCCAGGCACATCATCCGCACGCGGCCGGTACCCAGGCGGACGGCCGACCGCGCGGCGTCCACGGCCACGTTGCCGCCGCCGACGACGAGCACGTTCTGGCCGAGGTCCACCGGATGGTCAAAGGAAACGTCCGTCAGGAACTTCAGGGCAGGATGCACACGCGGGTGATCCGCGCCCGGCATCGGGAGCAACCGGCTCTTCGCCAGCCCCGTGGCCACCACCACGGCCTCGAAGCCTTCGGCGCGAAGGTCGTCGATCGTCTTGTCCTTGCCGATTTCCAGGCCGGTCGCCAGTTCGACGCCGTGGGCACAGATCCAATCGATATCGATCTGAAGCGCCTCGCGCGGCAGGCGGTACTTCGGCACGGTCGTGGCGGGAATGCCGCCCGCGACCGGGAACTTCTCGAAGACCGTGGGCCGGTACCCCATCTTCGCCAGGTCCAGCGCCGCCGACATCCCCGCCGGACCGGCGCCGACGACGGCAACCCGGGCCTTGTCCTGGGAAGCGGCCTTGTGGACCGTTGCGCCTTCGGCGCCCTGCAACTCCACCACAAACCGCTTCAACTCGCGGATCGCCAGGGGATCATCGACGTCGCGGCGGCGGCAGTTCGCCTCGCAAGGATGGTGGCAGATCCGGCCGCACACAACCGCAAACGGCAGATTGTCACGGATTAGATCCGTCGCGTCGCGCCAGCGGCCCTGCGCGATGGCCTCGATGTACCCGCGCACGTCGGCGTGAACCGGACAGGCGTGCCGGCACGGCGACCACTCGCGCTCCATCAACTCGCAGGTCGATGGCAGGGCGGCCACGTCTCTTGAAGTCAAGTCGCCATCCCGCATGCGAAACATCTCCGTCACCCACCCCTTAGGAAACCGCGGAAGCGGGCGCCGCCGGCCCCATAACGGTAAGCCCGCAGAGTCAAGCGTGCGCCACCCGTCGGCGCCGATCGCGACATCCCACTGAATTCCAGGCGGCACGCCTCGGTCTCAGAACAGGCCGACGACCTGGCCGTCGGGCCCGATGTCCACCTTCTCGCCGGCGGGGGTCGTGGGCAGACCCGGCATCGTCCGCATCATGCCGCACAGCGGATACAGGAACCCCGCGCCGATGGATGCCCGCACGTCGCGGACGGGGAACTCGAATCCGGTCGGGGCACCCTTCACCTTCGAGTCGTGCGTCAGGCTCAGATGGGTCTTGGCCATGCAGAGCGGCAGGTTGTCGTAGCCGAGTTGGGTGAACCGCTCGATGGCCTGTTCGGCGGCCTTCTCGTACACGACCGACCCGGCGCCGTACATCTTGGTGGCGATGGTCTCGATCTTCTCCTTGATCGAAAGGTCCAGGTCGTAGAGGAACTTGAAGTCGTTGGGCGCCTCGCAGGCCTCGACGACGGCCTCGGCCAGTTCGGTGCCGCCCTTGCCGCCCTCGGCCCAGACGTTGGAGTGGGCGACCCATCCAGCGCCGGCGGCCTTGGCCTTCTCGGCGACGGCCTGAAGTTCCGATTCGGCGTCGGTGGTGAAGCGGTTGACGGCCACGACGCACGGCACGCCGTGCATTCGGATGTTCTCGATGTGCTTTTCGAGGTTCGCGCAGCCTTCGGCGACCACGTCGGGGTTCTCTTGGAGCAGGCCCGGGTCGAGGGGCCTGCCGGCGACGACCTTGAACTTGCCGCTGTGCATCTTCAGTGCCCGGACCGTGGCGACCAGGACGACGCAGTCTGGCACGAGTCCGCTCTGTCGGCACTTGATGTTCATGAACTTTTCCATGCCGATGTCGGCGCCGAAGCCGGATTCGGTGACGGTGTAGTCGGCCAGTTTCGTGGCGATCATGTCGGCCAGGATCGACGAGTTGCCGTGTGCGATGTTCGCAAACGGCCCGGCGTGGACGAAGCACGGGGTGTGTTCGAGCGTCTGCATGAGGTTCGGTTTGATGGCGTCCTTCATCAGGACGGCCATCGCGCCGCCGACCTTGAGGTCGTCGCACGTGACGGGCGAGCCGTCGCGCCTGTAGGCGACGACCATGCGGCCGAGGCGCTTGCGGATGTCGTCGAGGCCGGTGGTCAGGCCCAGGATCGCCATGACCTCGCTGGCGACGGTGATGTCGAAGCCGGTGTGGCGGACGATGCCGGAGCCCAGGCCCGTAACGATCTCGCCGAGGGCCCAACGGTCGCTGATGTCCACCACGCGTCGCAGGCTGGGGGCGTACGGGTCGATGTCGAGCGGGTTGCCGTGATAGATTGAGTTATCGACGAAGGCGCACGCGAGGTTGTTGGCCAGGCCGACGGCGTGGATGTCGCCCGTCAGGTGCAGGTTGAAGTCCTCCATCGGGACGACCTGGCTGTGCCCGCCGCCCGCCGCGCCGCCCTTGATGCCGAAGACGGGTCCGAGACTGGGCTGGCGGATGCAGGTGCAGACGTTCTTGCCGATCTTCGCCAGACCCATCGACAGTCCGATCGTCGTAACGGTCTTGCCCTCGCCGAGTGGCGTCGGCGTGATGGCCGTCACGTCGATATACTTGCCGGCGGGCCCCGAGGCCAGGCGGTCGAGGATCTCCAGGTCTACCTTGGCCTTGAAGTTGCCGAAGAGTTCGAGTTCGTCTTCCCGGATGCCGAGTCCTTCGGCGACCTCACGGATGGGCTTGAGCGTGGCTTGCTGCGCAATCTCTAAATCACTTAGCATAGGGAACCTTCCTTCCGAAACCTGGAATGGACCGATACCAGAACCGCATCTGCCAGCCGTTCGTTGCTCACGGTAACGTCTCCGCCAACGGAATGCGTCCAAAGGGACGGCTACTGTAGAAGGGCGCCCCCGTCGGCGTCAAGAGATTTCAGAGCGGAGCGAAAAGGCGTTTGGGGTGTGGCAACGATTTCTGGCATGGGATGATTTTCTGCGGCTTGGCCTCTGTGGTGGTTGTAGCGCCGGGGTTTATCCCCGGCGCATCCTGGCCGGCGCCGCCGCCAACGGCCGCCGGGCATAAAGCCCGGCGCTACAACCGCCTGCGCTCGCCA
>JAUVZF010000080.1 GCA_030602705.1 Planctomycetota bacterium | reverse complement strand
CCGGCGCGTCGGGGTCGGTGTCGGGAATCGCATACTGTTTCAGATGGGGACTCCTGCCGTAGTTATTGCCGCCGGAGCCTTTGTGTGCCAGCAGTTTCCACGGCCCCCGGCGGATCGACAGGCTCAACGAGATGGTCTGCTGAAGGAGGTATTGGCGGACCGGTTTGTCGCCCTGCGTGCCGAAGAGCACGGGAAGGATGTTGTAACTGTCCTCGGCCGCATCGTTGGGCAGTTCGGCGCCGACGATGGCCGCACACGTCGCCATGATGTCGGTGAGGCTGACCATCTGATCGGTCGAACTGCCGGGCTTGACCTTTCCGGGCCATCGGACGACCAGCGGCGTGCGGTGGCCGCCTTCCCATTGGTCGCGCTTCATGCCGCGCCACGGTCGTGCGCCGTCGTGCTGGTGGTCCTTGCGCATATTGACGACGGAGGTGACCTCCGGCCCGTTGTCGCTGGCGAACATGACCAAGGTGTTGTCCGCCACGCCGAGGCGCTGGAGCGTCTTCATCAACTCGCCGACGATGTGGTCCATCTCGAAGATGAAATCACCGTGCGGACCGGCCTGGGTTCTGCCTTTGAATGAATCGGCGGCGAACGACGGCAGGTGAACGGCCTGCATGGAGTGAAAGAGAAAGAAGGGCTTGTCGGGGTTCTCCTTCACGTGCTGCCGGAGGAAGCGCCGGCTCTTCTCGAGAAAGACGAGGTCAACTTCCTCCAGGTCGAAGCCCGGCGCGATCATCCCGGGCCGATTGTCTCTGGAGTAGGCGTGCTTGGGCAGCGGCCCGCGGTCCACAATGCCGGTCGGCGGAACGGGGATCCGGTCGCCGTCAACGTAGGCGTACAGCCAGTCGGTCGTGGGGCAGCAGACGGTGCCGAAGAACCGGTCGAAGCCGCGATGAATCGGTGCGTCCGGAATGGCACGGGAGAAGTCGGCTCGTCTGACGCCATCCAGCCCACCCTTGTTGATGGGCTTTCCGGCCTTGTCGAAGAACGTCATGCCGATGTGCCACTTGCCGAAGCAGGCCGTGGTGTAGCCCTTCTGCCTCAGCATCTGCGGCAACGTCAGCCGGTCCTTCTCAATCATGCAAGGCCCGCCCACACCGGTGAACACGCCACGCATCCCCGTGCGAAACGCCATGCGGCCGGTGAGCAGGCTGTAGCGCGTGGGCGTGCACACGGTGGAGGGGCTGTGCGCATCGGTGAAGCGCATGCCCTGCGTGGCGAGTCTGTCGAGGTTCGGCGTGGGCACCTTCGACTCGGGGTTGTAGCAACCGACATCGCCGTAGCCCAGGTCGTCGGCAAGGATGAGAACGATGTTCGGCCGCTGCCGGCTGGTGCTCTTGCCACGTGCAAGGCCGCCAACTGCCAGGCCGGCCGCCCCCAGGCCGACGGCCTTCAGGAAGCCGCGTCTCGTCCATGCTCGTGCGCCGGCTGTCGTCGGTCTCGGTTCAGTCATGTGCCTGGTTCCCTTCTCAAAGCGTATTGCGGGCCTCATATGCGCGGTCGGTACGAGGACCGGCCGCGCAAGACTTCTCCCACCCCGCATGGGTCACTCCAGGCATACCAGCGTTCCGTCTTCGCAGCAGACGTACAGGCGGCCGGCGTCGGCTCCTTTCGATCGAGGTCTTTGGACAACCCCAATCTATCGGAGTCCGGCTGCGATGTCCTTCTGTTCTTTCCCCACGTTGCACTTACGATGTGAATTCGCCGAGGAATACGCATGGGGGTAACGTTCAGTTCGCTGCGCGCAGCGTCACGGGGCCCAGCAGGCCGGATTCGAGAGGTTTGCGCTTACCCCTGGAGAACTTCGTGACGTTGGTTTTCGTCAGCCGCTTTGCCGCGGGCCCCCTGGCGTCGCCGATCAGGCGGTTCGGCCAGAGGTTCACCACGTCGATCTCCAGCTTGTTGCCGCTCGGCTTGACAGCGGCGGTGATCTCCACCCGCCACGGCGCCAGCCGCCCGCGCGCTGTGGGCGCTGGCGGGCGCCGGGCAGCGTTTGCCTCGTTGCCAGTTCGTAACAGGTTCGCCGCGCGGCGAGTGGCGCCGTTACGGATGGTTTATTCTAATACGCGGCATCTCCCATGGTGTCTTTCGGCCCGATGAAGCCCGGCCCACCGGCCGCGACGTATCCGTGGCTTGCGCCCGACTTGGCGGGACTGACCCAAAAGGCATACAGCGAACCGTTCTTGAGGTGAAACCGGAACCGCACCGGTTTGCCCGAAACCGCTGACAGGTCGGCGACTCCTTGCCACGTCACAGCCGCCAGCGTCTTGTCGCACGAAACCGCCTTGCAGTTCGCGAGCGTAAACGGCTCGATCGCCTTGCCGTCCTTGTCCAGTACTTCGGCTTTCAGTTCGCCCTTGGGGCAATCGGTGTTGACATACAGGTACTTGCCGTTGAACGTCAGCGTCCGGGTTGTCAGTGTTCCGCTCTTCTCGGCGGCATCCATCGACGCGAAGCCGTCACGGCGGAGCGTGGCCAGGCCGGTACTGCCTTTCCCGTGTCCGCCGGTCGCATCCTTGGCCCGGGCGGACACGTAGAAATAGAGCTTGTCGCCAACAACGAGACATCCTCCGCCGGCAGACTGAATGTTACCGAAGTTCCATGAGCCGTCTTTCCAGCTTGCCGCGATGAATCGCTCGCGGTTAGGCCGGTGCCAATGAAACCCGTCGCGACTGAACGCGAGAAGAACGTCACAGCGTTTCTGCAGGCCCTGTCGAGCAACGGTGCGATTGTCCGGCCCGGTCCAAATTGTAAAGAAGCCGAGCATCAGACTTTCATAGGGCGTCGCGTCCAGGTTGTACAACTGCGGCTTGATGTCCTTGTACTTGTCGACCGGATTGCGCGGATCGAGATCGTCGGCATTGGTCCAGAAGACCGGTTCGCCCCCGGCGGAAAGCCCCCGGTTGCGAGAGATTTTCTCTACAAGTTTCCTGGGATCGGGATCTTCCATGTAGGCACGTGCCCGCCCAACATCGCCCCCGCCAATCCGCTGGCTGAGACACCATACCTTACGGAACGGATTGTGGAATACAGTCGTCCTGTCACCCCAAATTGGTTTTGAAGCAACAGGCTCGGACCAGTGGATGCCGTCGGCACTGGTCCGATAGGTGTAATGCCAGCCGCCCCGTTTCTCCGTTGTGAAATACTTGAAGCGGGCTTTGGGATCCCTGGCCGTATGATCAAGCCAGAATGTGCATGAATCATGGTGAACTACGTCCATAATGACATTGGATCCGTCCAGCTCCTTGCGTCGTCCCTTTATCTCCTTCAGGACAGGCTTATCCCAGTGAATTCCATCCTTGCTGGTGGCGTAGCCGAACCAGTGTGTTATCCATCCCTCGTTGCCAACGACATACCACATCTTGAACAAGTTGCCCGCGGGGTCGTGCCAGACCCCGCCGCTGTACGGAAAAGCCACATTACTCTTACCCTTGGTCTCCCAGGGCTTGTCCGGCTTGAGCACGGGGTTGGCTGGATGGTACTCGGCGGCGTGAAAAGTCCGCTTCAGCGTGGTTTTCTCAATCAGGAAATCGTCGACAAAGAGCTGACGTCCCACGTCGATCGGAATGACCTCCGGTCTGTTCTTGAGATACGGAACCGGCATCGGTTCACGGATCAATTTGCCCCGTTTCGGGGGCCACTCGTCCGGCAGTTCGATACCGTTGTACAGGGTCTCGCCCGCATGCGTCATGACGGTCAGAACCACCAGAGCCAAAGGCAACACAGTCCATACTCTCAATATCTTCATCACGTCTCCCGTTTACGGTGTTTGTCACAATATTTCGCAGTTTCTCATCTATGCTTCGTGTAGCATCCTTCGTAAATATTCAGTACGTAAGGATTTGAAGCGTTCCGGTGACACACACCTTATCTCCCGTTCAAAGCCGTTGCCGTTCGCCTTTACCCCGTAACCGCCGTTCTTTGCGCCTTGGCGGCTTTGCGTGAGGCGATGTTGCCGTTCAATCCGAAATCCGAAATCCGCAATTGGCTTTGATTCCCGTTCCCCGCCGCAGGCGGGCATTTGGCATTTGGCATTTATCATTCGGCATTGGCTAGGCGAGTACACGCTCCCTTGCGGTCGCGGCTCGGAACGGGCCGTTGCCGTTTGCCGCTTGCCCGCCGTAGCCTTGGCGAAGGCGGGTTACCCTGATTCAGGCCGTTCTCTGCGTTCTCCGCGTACTCTGCGTTCAAAGCCCTTGCCGTTCAATCCGCAATCCGCATTCCGCAATCCGCAATGGGAACGGCCTTCGGCCTCACTCCCCCACCTGCCCCAGATGCTCGCACAGTTTCCGAAGCATCCGTTCGAGGCGGGTGACCTCGTCCGCAGAGAGGCATGCGGTCGGATCGAAGCCGCGCGGACTCGCCTTCTTGAGGGCGGCGGTTACGGCGGTGAGTTTCTTGCGGCCGGGGGCGGTGATGCGGACGCGCGTGCGGCGGGCGTCGTCGCGGTCGGCCTCGCCCTTGGCCCAACGGCGATTCTCCAGGTTCCGGACGACGACCCTTGCCGTCGGCGGGTCGCAGAACAGGATGCGGGCGATGTCCGCCGGGTACAGGAACTTCCGCTTCGCCAGGATCCGGAGCAGGCGCAGTTGCTTCGGCGTGACGCCCTGCCCCGCCAGGCGCCCCTGGAGGTAGCGTTTCCACACGAGGTGCGACTGCGTGATAAGCGGCATGATCGCGGATTTCGACATGGCAGCCCCTTTCCACGGTGGGTGATACCCGGCCGACGTGGCTGCGTCCAGTGAATTGTTAGAGTTCTAACAATCTCACGGCCCCACCTCGGATTTTGTTAGAGTTCTAACAACTTTTCGGCCTCTGCGGCGTCGCGCTCGCCAACTGCCTTTCGGCCTTGGTGACTTACGTCAATTTTGCCCCTCTCAAAACCCCTCAAAAACGGAACAAAACGGAACAAAAACGGACACAAACGGACACATAAATCGCAAAACCCGATCAAAAACCAGCGCGTTTTGCCTTACCTATCTTAACATTCGAGGCCCAAATCGCCCCTGACGGGCCAGAAACGGGGCTCCGAGCCAAAAAAAACGCGCATTTGCACGTTTCGGCGAGGTCAAAATTGACGTAAGTCTTATAGAGCGTACAGCATGTGATCGAACGGCGAGACCCGTTCGACTCGCTTCGCTCGCTCAAGGTGACAGATGGCAGGCGCCACGCCCGGGCCGGGCCGAATCTACAGCCGCCCTTCCCGATGGGCCGTGATGTATTTCATGCAGAACGCATCGTCGCCGGTCAGGCACGCGGCCGCCAGGACGGTTGCCGCCATGCCGGGCTCGGTCGGGTCGAGGATGGCCGCCGATAGGCCCGCCCCGGCCGCCATCGCCAGGAACACGCGGTTCAGATGCCGCCGCTGCGGCAGGCCGTAGGAGATGTTCGAGAGGCCGACGATGGTGCGGGCGCCGCCGCCCCGCTCAGCGATTTCGCGGATCATCTGAAGGCACCGGCCCGCCTGCTCCGGGTCCGTCGCCACCGGCCGCACGAGCGGGTCCACAAAGATACGCTTCCGCGGGATGCCGGCCTCGTCGGTGGCGGCGAAGACGGTTTCGAGTGCCTTCCAGCGTGCCTCGCAGGAGTCGGGCAGCCCCGAATCGTCCATCGCGAGGGCCACCAGGTGCGTCTCGAACTCGACGGCCAGCGGCAGCATGGTCCGGAGCCGCTCGCGCTCGGCGCTGATGGAGTTCAGGAAGGCCGACCCCTTCGGCAGCAGCGTCAGCCCCGCCCGTGCCGCCTCGGGGCTGGCCGTATCGACGGCCAGTGGGACGTCGGTGGTCTCGCGGACCGTCTGGACGGCCCAGGCCATGAGGTCGCGTTCCTGCTGCGGATCGAGGGCGGCGTTGAGGTCGAGATAATCGGCCCCGGCCTCGACCTGCCGCCGTGCTTCCGCCTGAATGAAGGCGGCGTCGCGTGCCGCAAAGGCCTGGCCGATGCGTTTGCGCGTGGCGTTGATGCGCTCGGCGATGATGAGCATGAACTCGCTGCCTGCCTTTGCGTTGTGCCGACGCGCCGCGCAAGCGCGGCGGCTAACACTACAGCGCCACCTCGCCCCCCGACGCTTCCGCGTCGGGCTCGAACGGCAAACGCCGCGCAAGCGGGGCAACTAACGGGGCGCGCTATTTTGCGTTGATCGTCACGCCGGGCCACTGATCGGTGCGGAACGGCGAGGCGGGCAATCCTTCCTTGTTGTAAAGGTTGCACTGCGGGTTGTCCGCCCAGGCGTAGCGGACGGCGACGGGTTTGGCGACGTCTTTGCCGGCGACGACGACGTTCTTGCCGTCGATTTTCGCGTCGGCCCAGACGAACTTTTTGTCGGCCCCCGCGATGGCGAAACCGGTCAGTTTGCCTCCGCCCTTGGCCACCAGGCCGCCACCGACGTGGTTGAACGAGAGGCGGATCTTGGCCCCCTCAACCTTCATTGAATCGTACATCGGGCCGGAATAGACGATGCTTTCGCCGTAAGCGATGGCCCGTGCCGCCAGTGCCAGCCGCTTGCCCACGTCCTGTTTGTTCTTGGGATGGACGTTGCGTGCGTTGCCGATGTCGATGATGACGGCTTGGCCGGTCTTGGGGAGGGCGAGTGTCATGGTCTGTGCTTCGCGCAGTTCGGCCCAGGCGCTCTCCTCCGGCTGGTCTTTGCGTGCCCTCCAGTTAGCCAGTTGGACGAACAGGAACGTGAAGTCGCCCTGGCCCCAGTGCTTCCGCCAGTCGGTGATCATGTCGGGGAAGAGTTTGCGGTACTGGTACGCGCGTCCGGCGTTGGACTCGCCCTGGTACCAGATGGCGCCGGCGATTGGGTAGGGCACGATCGGCGCGATCATTGCGTTGTAGAGGACGGAGGGACGGTGCCGCGAGGTGGTGGGGTCTGTGGGCGGTCCTGGCCGTCGCGGCGGGCGTTTGCCGGCGTCCTTGGCCTTCTTGGCGGCCTCCTGCCACTTGGCCAGTTTTTCGTCCTTCGTCTTCTCCCAGTCCTCCTTGGCCTTGGCATAGTTCGCGACGGTCTGGGCGTCGCGTTCGAAGAAGACCGCGTAGTCGGGGTCGGCCTTGAGGGTGTCGCGGCTGGTCCATGCCTCGGCCCGCGTGCCGCCCCAGGAGGCGTTGATGAGGCCGATAGGCACGCCAAGTTTCTTATGCAGGTGGCGGCCGAAGAAATAGCCGACGGCCGAGAAGTTGGGCACCGTCTGGGGGCTGCAAGCGACCCAGGCGGCCTTGCAGTCGGTCTGGGGCTCGTCGGCGGTGAGGCGCGCGACGGTCAGCAGTCGGATTTTCGGATACTTGGCGGCGGCGATTTCGGCGTCGGCGTCGGCCGAAGAGCGGACCGACATCTGCATGTTCGACTGGCCCGAGCAGACCCAGACCTCGCCGACGAGGATGTCGCTGACGGTGATTGTGTTCTTGCCGGCGACGGTCATGGTGTGCGGCCCGCCGGCTTTGAGTGGTTTGAGCGCGACCTGCCACCGTCCGCCGGAGTCGGCCGTGGCGGTCTGCTTCTCGTCACCCAGCGCGACGGTGACCTTCTCTCCCGCGTCGGCCCACCCCCAGACGGGGATCTTGATGCCCTGCTGCAGGACCATGTGATCGCTGAAGACGGCCGGCAACCGCACGTTCGCAGCCGCCTGCCGACATCCCACAGCCGCCAGAAGGCACGCGCACAGCAGCGCCATTGCCAACCGGGTGCTTCGCCGCATCAGTGCGGCTCCTTTCACTTGAGGGTCAAGGTTCACGGATTCCAAGAAACACTACGATACGCTCGCGGGCGGGCGTTGTCAAACGGTAGGTGGGACCGGATTGGACAGGGCAAGCACGCGTGAGTGGTGAATGGCGAGAACACGTTCGTCCCGGCGCCGTCCGAAAGGCAGCGCGACGGGCACAGAGACCCGCCGCGCACAAACCTCAACAGGCTCACGTCCGGCCGCATCGGGCATCGGCCGCGACGTTCCATCTCACTTGCGGCGACGGATCCGCATCCGGGTGACGTCGAGGACGGTGTTGCCCGCGTGGTCGGTGAACTGGAACTGGGCCTTGTCATCGCACACACGGCCGCCAGGGCTCCGTGGCATACTCCGGATTGAAGAGACACCTCGGGCCCTTTGCGACCCGTGTTCCGTGCTCTGGTTAAGCGGTGTGTCAGGAAACAACTCCTCCGCACCCGGCCCCCGTGATGCCGGGCCGGTTCCGTTTCTTCTGCAACTATGCGCAGGGAGAGCGGCCCGTCAAACGGAGCCGGAAGAAGGGGTGATCCAGGTCGTGCTCGGTCTTGCCGGCCTCCCGGTCGAGAGTGGAGCGTCTCGGCGATCTGAGCCGTCCAGCCCAGGCGGCGGTCGAGGTCGATCACCGTCAGCAGCCCGGCGTCGCTGCTGATCTGGCCGCCCCGAAAATCGGCGACAACCTCTTTACAACTGGCCTTTCGCAGGTTTTCAGGGTACTGCGGGTAGGTGGGAGAAGCAGGGAAGATGAAAGCGAGGCGGCCCGGCATGCCGATGAGATCGTTACAAGACGCCTCTTATCGGAGGCCGGGCCGTGCCTCGCTATATGATCTCATCGTCATTTCTGGACGTGGTCTTGAGCGTTCGCCTGGCGTTCTCGAAGCGGTCGTGGCCGTACCTGGCCGCCTGCGCGGTGCCGTGGCTCCTGTGCGCGGGGCGGGGGGTTAGAGTACAAAAACGGTACGCCTTGGTAGGTGTCATGTGACGCCGGCGACGCTAAACATGTACGCCCGATCTTTGTCGCAACTTGAGAAGACTCAATCACTTACGAAACCTCGAACCGGAGCAAGGCACACGTACGTGAGGAGGGTAAAAGGATGGTGACGAAAGGATACGCCCCTGTTTTTCCACCACAAGTGAGACACAACCCTGTGATGCCGCGCGCCCGTCTGGCAATCCTGGCCGGCTTGCTGCTCGTCGCGGCGATCTTGTTCGCTTCACACGCTGGTGCCGGTGAGCGACGGGGAGACCTGATCTCCAGCAAGGTCGTCCTGGCGCACCAGGTCGACACGACGGGTTTCGGGACGTGGACGGGGCTGCGCCTGGGGGACCTGGACGGTGACAACCGCCGCGACATCGTCCTCGCCCAGCACAAGGGCGGCCAGAACATCGGCTGCGTCACGGCCATGACCGCGACCGGCAAGGTTCTGTGGCGCATCGGGGAGCCCAACGCCGGCCACTACCGCGCCTCGTTCGACCTGCCCGTCCAGATCCACGACATGGATGCCGACGGCGATAACGAGGTCGTTTACTGCACCGACGGCCGGCTGAAGATCGTTGAGGGCCGGACGGGCCGGCTTGAGAAGGAGGTTCCGCTGCCCACCCCGAAGGCGAACGACTGCCTGTGCTTCGCCGACCTCTCCGGCTCGGGCCACGCCGGCAACGTCATCGTCAAAACCCGGTACACACAGGTGTGGGCACTGGGGCCGGAGGCTCTCAAGCCCCTCTGGACCTTCAAGGGCAACACCGGCCACTACCCATGGCCCTATGACTTCGACGGCGACGGCAGGGACGAACTGGCCTGCGGCTTTGCGCTGCTCGACCACGACGGCACGAAGCTCTGGGAGGCGAAGCTGCCCGGCCATGCAGACGCGGTGGCCGTCGGCGACGTGGACGGCAATCCTGGCAACGGCGCCGAGATCGCGCTCGCCTGCTGCGGCGGCAACACCTTCGCACTGCTCGGCCGTGACGGGACGGTGCGCTGGAAGCATCCCTGCGGCCACTCCCAGCACATCGTCATCGGCGACTTCCGGCCGGACCTGGATGGCAAAGAAGTGGCGGCCCTCGACCGCGGCAACGACCGGTCCGCCACCGGCGTGGACGCCATCATCCTGTACGGGGCAGGTGGCAAGAAACTCTGGCACGAGAAGCGGACCGACTCCGGCCCCAACCGTTGGCTCACGGTGATTAGCACGACCCGGAACTGGGACGGCCGCGACCTCATCCTGGCCTACCGCCGCGGCGGCACGACGCCGCCCACCCTCTACGACGGCTGGGGGCGCGCCGTGGCCCGGTTCCCGTTTCCCCACCCGGAGCGGCAACACTTCGCCCAGCACGCGGATCTGTTCGGCGACGCGCGGGAGGAGGTCGTCGTCTGGAACCAAAAACGCATCTACATCTACACCAACGGCGCACCTTATGCCACATCGAGCGACCCGCCGCCCGACCGCCGCGCCCAGACCAAGCGCCTGTATAACTACACCCATTACACCGGTATGCCGTGACGGGGCCACGGAAGGCCGCTGCCAAGTGGCCTCCGACGCAGGGTGGGTTAACAGCCATGCGACCGGGCCGAGCAACCCGGCGCTAAGGTGGCGGGTGGCATAGTCATCCCGAAGGGTGACCATGTTGCAGTCTTGAACGCAACGGCCTGAAGCCGAAGGGCAAAGGGAGATAAGGTCTATGTCACCCGGAACTCCCCCCAGCTCGACGGCGACATCGGCTCGGACGCAAGCATTATTGCGGACCTTTTCCTCGATATGACGGTCCCCGAGCCTGGCACGCTGGGGGTGCTTGGCGGCGGCCTGCTCGTGCTTCTTCGCCGCCGCAAGAGGAAATCTGCGGCATCTATGGCCGTTCGATGACGGGGGCGGTTTTGACCCGCGGTCGGATGGGCAACTTCTCGACACCCGCAAACACCGGGTCGCTGATGGCGCGCACCTCCTCGTCGCCCAGGTAGGGGCAGCACGCGTCCACCCAGGCGACGAGCCGGCGGAGACTGAGCGGATCGACCCTGACCTTGTGGTGCCGGCCGCTCATCGCACGCTCGATGAGTTTGCTCTTGTAGGAAAGAAACTGCATCGGCCGGACGGTGGCGTAGGTCTTCGGGTCATCCCTATTCCGACCGAGGCTCTCCACTGGAATGGCCCCGGCGATGCCATAACCGGGCTGCCCTGTGTCAGGGACAGGATTGCGCCAAGACCTGACAAGTGCCTCCCAGCCGCCTGCCGAGCCAACCAGGGTCAGGTACGGTTCCTTGAAGACGCTGTGGCCGCGTCGCAGCGTCAGGTCGAGTTTCTTTCTGGCTTTACCTTTCCCCTGGTGGCACTTTCCGCAATAGCGGTCCAGAACGGGCTGGACGAAGCGCTCGTAGCTGATGCTCTCGGCGCCCCACGGGGGCGGGGTCAACTCGGTCGGCGCGCGGCGAAAAGCCAGGCTGGACTTCTGAGGCGGCGTCGTGCTGTGCGATTCGTGGCAGCCGACACAGCCGCGCCGCTCGCCAGGCATCACACCGGTGAAACTTCGCATGGTCTGGACGCAGCGATAGTGCTCGTCCAGAAGTTGGAAGTGCAGGGCGCGGCCGGGCGGGACCTTGAAGTGCACCGAACCGTCCGCTTCCACTGGCACGACTGACAGGACGCGCTTGACGCCATCCTCTTGGACGAGCGAGATCGGCGGTCCCCCGGTGCGAAATAGTTTATGCCAGGTCGAATACGTCTTGTGATCCTGTTGAAAGACCCGCAGGTATTTGACGAGACCTCGCGGCAGATCGGGGACGCCCTGGCAGACGTCGGCGCTGTAGAGCACTCCGGGCTCGAGCGGCTTGCGGTCCTTGCCGGTGCCGGGCCACGCCACGCGGTCCGGGTGTTGGGGAGGAACGGGCCGCGGCTTCACCGGCATCGCGTGCCAGATGTTATGGACGCCCTCGTAGATCAACTCGCGGTTGCCGTGCACGTCCATCAGGTAGAGGCGAAACTTGTTGTCCTTCCCACGGGCCGAGACGAGAAAATCCTGCTCTGAAAGCGGGTACGGCGTCTTGTAACTGGTGTAGCGACCTGAGGAGTGGTAGTCGTCGGCTTCGTGCGGGTCCAGCGGCGGCCGAGAACACTCCGCGTAGGGCAGGTCCCAGGTGACCTTGGTCAAGCCGTGCGGGAAGTTGAACCCTTTGCCTGGGTCGATGATCCCGATCGAGCCGGTGAACCAGTCGTGGTGGCCGACGCCGCTGAAGATCACCCGGCGGCTGCCCGGGATCGGGCGCGGCTCGGACAGGTGGTCCGGCCAGACGCTCTGGTTGCCCCACAAAACCATGGTGTTCGTGCCGTCCTGATTGGTGGTCCAGAGGCTCTGGACCCGCAACTGCGACTTGTCGGTGTACTCCCAGCGCGAGTAAATCACCCGGCCGTCATTCAGGAGCGCGGGGGTCCAGTCCGGTTCGTTGCCGCGGCTGATGACGTAGACGTTGCCGCCGTCGGGGTCGCACCGGGCCAGGAGAAACGAATAGATGTAAGGCCCGCAGCGCGTATAGGTGTTGCCGCGGGTCGTGGTGAACATGATGTGGCCGTCTGGCAGGCAGATCGGATCGATGTCGTCGTAGTCGCTCGCGGTGAGCTGCTTCAGATTGGACCCATCAATGTTGATCTCGTAAAGGTGGTACGACTTTTCACCAGCCGGCTTCATGCAGAACAGGAGCTTCTTCGCGTCGAACGAAAGATCCGGCCGCCAAAAACTCGCCAACTTGCCTTCGCCAGGGGCCAATTGTGTGACTTTGCCGTCGGGGTGCAGTCCGTCGAGCACCAGCAGCCGGCCGCCGGGCACCGCCATGATGCCCATGCGATGTATGGCCTCGTGCTTCCATTCCGACCCTCGAGGGTAAGGTTGGTCAATGAACAGCACCTGCGCGAAGTCCACAACCGGATTCTTGAACATGATCCGGCGCTTGACCCGGCGGACGGCAAGATAGAGCTGCTTGGCTGTCTGACCGTCGGGGGGCTGGCCCGCCAGCGCCTTGAGGCGTTTCTCCAGTCCGTCGAGTTCGGCCACCGGCCTCTTCAGGTCGGCGGTCTTGGGGCTCTTGGCCAGTCGGGCGGCCAGTTTCCGCGCCCAGCCAATCTCCTCGATGGCCCGCTCGCCGAGCGGCCTGCCCCCGGCCTGGAACAGCCAGTCGCGTTCAAGAACCGATACCGCCTCGTCGGGAGTCAGCGTCCGGGTTTCGGGTGTGGAGGAATGCGGACCCAGTGTCGCGCCTAGCGCTGCCGGCCCGAGGATCGCCACCAGCAGGATTCCACGTCGCACCGGCCCGTTCACCGAACAAGCCCTTTTGCGCCAGCGAAACGTGAGGTCAAGTGCGCCGGGCATCGATCACAGACCCCTAACCCGAGGTGGGCAACATGCCCCATTCTAACCCGAGTTCGCCAGCCAGTCAACAAGGTGGGGATTCTGGCGCTGTCAGGGCAGTTCCGGCCACGCCCATAACCGCCCTCGTGTCACTGGGGGTGACATACACCTTAATTCGCCTTGACGTGGGTGGGGTGTGGCGATAGGGTGGCGGCATGAGTCGCATCGCACGAGTGGTAGCGCCGGCCGCGGGGTATCATATCACGCAGCGCGGTGCGCAGCGCCGACCGCAGAGTACGCTGAGAGCGCCGAGATAAGACGCGTGTTTCCCTCGCAACGGACCTTTGCGTCCTTCGCGCCCTTTGCGGTTCACGCACCTCCGGGTCCGGCCGCGTCTCGTACGACGCCGCGGGCAACATGACGACCGTCCCCAAGCCCACGGCCTTGACGGCCACCTACACCGCGACGTATGATGCGTGGAACCGGCTGGTCGAAGTCAAGAGCGGGGCGAACGTGGTCCTGAAGTGCGAATACGACGGGCTGGGCCGACGCACCAAAAAGCACATCAACACCGGCGTGGACCAGGTCTACGACGAGTTCCGCCACTTCTTCTACAACTCAGGCTGGCAGATCCTGGAGACGCGCCTCTCGGAGAGCGAGAACACGGCGCCGGACGGCCTTCAGCCGGAGTACCAGTACGTGTGGTCCTTAAGGTACATCGACGCGCCGGTCCTCAGGGACGAGAACACGGACGAGGACGACCTCTGCGACGACGAGACGCTGTACTACTTGAACGACGCCAACATGAATGTGACGTGTCTCACCGACACCGGCGGCGATGCGGTGGAACGCTATGTGTATGATCCGTACGGCAAGGTCACGGTTTACAACAGCGATTGGTCGGCCACCGTCGCGTGGGCCGCCTCGAAGAAGAACCCGATCCGCTACTCCGGCTACTACTTCGACTCCGAGACCGGCCTCTATACTGTGCGCCATCGTACGCTTCACGTTTACTTGGGTTGGCTCTCCCGCGATCCGACCGGCTACGTGGATGGGATGAACTTGTACCAGGCCGTTGGCAGCGATCCAGTATCCTTGGTTGATCCATACGGCTTGTGGAGGACGGACATCCACCAAGACGCAACAACTGAGTGGGCAGGTGAGGCCAGAGGCTATGACAGGGAACGCCAATGCACGACCATGTTTAAGGATGGCCAGCCCGCCGCCATCGGCGCGGCAGACGAGGCTATTGACTACGGTGAGACCGCGCCCACTGAGGACACATCGTGGCATTTCAGGAGCAGGCGCTCTCAGGATCATCAGGACCAGGCTACGAGAGACGCGATTGAGGATGCGGAGAATCTCCGTTGTGACGAAGCCATAAGAAATTTGGGAGAGAGTCTGCATCCCTTACAGGACTCGTTTTCCCATACGGAATTACATGGCGCCTGGACCCCGGCAGCCCACGTAGCGACCGCAGGCAGGTCTCTTTGGCCTAGGTGGGCTCCCGGTTGGGCTCCACACCCAGATGACGCTGACGAATGGGAGGATGACGTTGCCCTTACGAGAGCGGCGACCATGCGAGCGCTCAAGGATTTCCTCGATGTGCCGTGCAACCTGTGTGTCAAATGTGTGAATACGGAGTGACGAGGACGGAGGAAATGCTGAATGGATAGACGAAAACTCAGCCGTTGGATACTTGTATCGGCTGCGCTTGCTTTCGTACTACTTCTATGCGACGCCGACTTGCTCACGTGGCCCTTTATGCGTACCCACGAACCTCACTTGCCTACTGTTCTTAGTGTTCTTCCGCCGATTGGCGATTGGATGGGACTCGGTGCCGAAATACGTCAGTTTGGCCAATTGCTATTCTTGGGGCTACCGTTGGCCATCTTTATTGCCAACCTGACAATCCTCATCCTAGCCCAAGAGCGCCGGTGGCGTCCAAGGTGGCTTGCCTGGATTGCGTTCTCGGTTCCGGCGGCCATATTGGCCAGCGTGCTGATGGTGTTTGCGGCCTCCCTTCAGCATTTTTTCACATCGACTCTTCCTTGGGGATTGGCAGGAGCAGTATTAGGTTTGGTGATGCTTGGAGTTGCCAAGCGAAAGGGTTGGCGCCCCTTGTGGCCTTGGTGGTTGGTCCTTCTCTTCTCGGGGTCCTATGTATTCCTGGTCCTTCTAGCGCCGGTATTAGAGCGTTTTGGCGTTGTACATCATCTTCTCTGAAAACACGTATGATCCTGACTATGAATTACGACCGGTTCTCGCCCTCTGTTTCCTATCGCGGCCCATCTGCCAGTTCGATTATTCCCCGCTGAAGTGGTCCAGGGGAATTGGGCTAGGGTCACGTTAGGGTGGGGAGGGCATTTCCGAAGCACGGCGACGGCGGCGGCTCCGGCGACGCCGGATGGGAACTCAGCCAGGTGCGGCTCCACAACAAGGTCAACGAAATCGACACCAACAACGACCACAGCGACGGGCCTGACGCCGGGGCCATCACCGAGGGCGGCGGCCAATCGGCCTGGGCCAGCCCCAAATACGACGCCCGCGGCAACATGATCATGGTGCCCAAACCCACGGCCTTGACGGCCACCTACGCCTGTAAGTATGATGCGTGGAATCGGCTGGTGGAGGTGAAATCAGGGGAGACCGTGGTGGCCAAATACGAGTACGACGGCACGGACCGCCGCATCAAGGCCCACATCGACACCCAGGCTCCCGCGGAGCCCAACGGCGTGGACCACTACCGCCACTTCTATTACAACGCCTCGTGGCAACTCCTCGAAACCCGAAAATCAAGCAGCGAGAACACCGAGCCCGAGACGCTGGGCCATTGGGGACGGTACCCATGTTTTTCACTTGCATGGGGGGGACATGGTGAGTTCCGCGGACGCGCGACGTAATTCGCCGGGGACCGGGGCAGTTCCGGGGACACCCATCGGGAACACCCATCCATGAGCAAGTCTCTGCCGGAGTCGGAAGCGGGCCGGCTCCGCCATAGTCCCGATGGTCGGGACGGCGGCTGGATTCTGAAGCGGATTTCTTCCAGCCGTCTATTCGGTGTCGTCGCAAGGGGCGCACCAGATTACGATATTCGCCCCGGCCCCATTCGCAGGCCACGGCGTCCCGAAGGCGCCAGGGTGTCAACCACGGGGTCCGGGATTTGGATCCGCTTCCGTTGACAGAACCAGCGTGATCTTCTACCACGCCTCCGTTC
>JAUVZF010000078.1 GCA_030602705.1 Planctomycetota bacterium | reverse complement strand
AGCGAAGCGAGCGGTCGCCACGGCGCCCAGCCAGGGTCGAGGAATCTCGCCGTTATCCGTGTCCGGACGACGAGATTTCTCCGCTCGGCCGTACGGCCTCGGTCGAAATGACATCGCTTCGAGAGCACGCTAAACAGGTACCCAAAATCATTTCAGCCACCCCGGCCACTGGGCCAGGGGTTTGACGGCGCCGGCGGCGTCGAGCGCCTTGGCATCGGGCGCGAGCACGACCACCAGGCGCACCGCCTTGGTCTTTCCCGGCAGGCGGACGACGAGTTTCGTCGCGTCGGGTTGCTGACGTTGGGGCGGTTTCGGGTTGGCGCCGACCGTGTCGAACCGCGCCCCCTCGGGGGCAAGGATGCGGCCGTAAAGGCGCTTCCCCTTCTTCTCGAGCACCACGCCCGCGCCGCTGGCCTGGACCTTGGCCCGCGTGACCATCCCCCAGAGCACATCCAGCATCTGGTCCGCCCGGACCTCGTCCTGGATGAGGACGCACTTGCGGCCGAGCATGGCGACGCCGCGGCGCACGGACGTCGCCGTCGGATAGGCCGCCGACAGGTCGGCGACCGCGCGGGCAGCGTCTTTGGAGTCCGTGAACGCCACGATCGGCGCCTTGGCCTTGTGCGGCTGGTTCTCGCCATTGATGAGCAGCGTGTTGTGCGACTCGGTTCTGAGGCGGTAGTAGGTCCACCGCTTGCCGCCGAAGTAGGCGGGCAGGTTGTAGTTGTCGCCGCCGAGGTCCTCGGCCCACCGCTCGCCGAGGGCGTCGAGAACGAACGTGCCCAGGTCCAGGTGGCTGTGGTTGGCCCGGTTGTCGCCGCCCTTGAAGCCGACCCAGATCGCCTTCGGATCTTCCCACGCGCTGCGCAGGAAGACGATGTTGTCCTTACGGAAGTACTTGTGCAGCGGCAGGCCGGCGGCCGCAGGCCCCTGCCCTTCGGCAACGTACCACAGAAGGTCCATGGCGCTGGAGCGCATCCGCTCGCGCTGGTGCCACGCCCAGATAGGCTGCTTGAACGTCCGCGCGAGGAAGAACATCGACGGGTGCGACCCGGCGCCGTCGCCCGCGTCGGCGAAGTTGAACGTCCGGTTCGTCGGCCCGACGAAGTACACGCGGAACGTTCCGGCCTCGTCGAGGCCCGGCGTCTTTTCGAGTCCCGCCATCGTTCCGAGGGCCGACTGAAGCGCCGCCATGTAGTACGACGTGTACCGCAGCGTGTAGCCCCAGTAGCCCGGCCCCTCGTTCCAACTGCCGTCGGGGCCGAAGTTGGTCATGGCGCCGGCGACGGCCTTCAGACCCGACGCCAGGATCTGAGCCGAGACGGCCGGCGCCTCGTCGGCCACCGCCAGCGCCCCGACCGCCAGGCCGCCGTTGCAGACCTGGCTCCAGTTGTGATGCGACCGCGTCCACCAGCCCCCTCGTGCCTTGCCGCGATAGGCGTCCAGGCCGCGCGCCAGGCCCTTCTCCAAAAGGGCCGTGCGGACGGTCGCACGCTGCTCCCGGCTCATCCACTTATGCAGCCAGTCGTAGCCGATGCCGAAGGCGCACGACATCTCGGCCGTGTCGAGGAAGTGCGACGGGTTCCAGTCGCGGAAGGCGGCGGCGGCCTCCAGTTCCTTCATCGCCCGCGCGGCGTACTTCTCTTCGCCCGTCAGCAGGTACACGAGGCCGAGCGTTTGAACACGGTCGAGGCACCGCCGGCTCTGCGTCAGCAGCCGCGGGCCGACGATCTTGAACTCGACCGTCTTCGCACCCAAAAGCGAGTCGGCCTGGCGGCGCAGGCGACCGAGCATCTCCCGGCGAGATGGGTCGCTCTTGACGGCCTTGCGCAGTGCCGCGAGCGATTCGGGCGTCAAGAGAACCCGCGGATGCCCGCTGCGGAGCGTCCGCAGGATGGGGCTCGGCGCAGCGGCATCGGCTGCCGAACACGCCGCCACGAGAACCACCGCCGCCAGGGCAACCGATACCACTGTCCACGAGGTGACGTTGGCCATACCGTTCTCCGTTCGCTGTTTGGCTCGCCCGTTACCCGTTTAACCGCCCGTCCCGCGGGCGGGTGTCGGCGGTTTGGGAACGTCGCATGCGCAGTTCGGCGGAAGTCTTGCGCGGCGGATCCACCCACCGCGCCACAGGGGTGTGGCAATTTCTTCCGGCGGGCCGGCGATGGCCTCTGTCACCCCGAGCGAGCGCAGCGAGTCGAGGGGTCTCGCCGTTGGCTGTTTCGGACGGCGAGATTTCTCCGCTCGGTCGCCAAGGCGACCTCAGTCGAAATGACAGGCCCGCCCATCCCGCAGGCGGGTGTCGGCGGTTTGGGAACGTCCCATGCGCAGTTCGGCGGAAGTCTTGCGCGGCGGATCCACCCACCGCGCCACAGGGCGGGCCGTTTTTCGCCTGAAGCATCGCAGTTGAAACGTCCGATGAATTGAGTAGACTGCGTCCGAGCGATGGGACGCGACCGGCGCCGGCCGGATCAACACCGCAAGCCCCGGCCGCATCGACCGTATCGCCAAGTACAACCGGTTGCTCCGTATCGAGGAAGAACTCGGCCCTACCGCGCGGGTACGGCGGTTTCCTGTGGAGAGAACCGTGAGCCGACTCGACGTCTGGACCCGGGGGCTGGGCAGGTCGTGGCTATACTGGCCCACGTGCATCGTCGGCGTGTCGCTGATGGCGCTTGCGCTGCTCGCCCCGGAGGCCCAGCGCCGCTGCGCGGTCGAGTATCAGTGCGCCCGCATGGACGCCGAGGTCGCGGCCCTGCAACAGACGCGGAACCAACTGGCCGCCGCCGCACACGCACTCCAACACGACCCGGCGTATGCCGAACAGGTAACCCGTCACGATCAGAACATCGTGCGGCCGGGCGAGATGCGTCTGCCCCTGCCGGCCGGACGGTTGAGCCTCCTCCATGAAACGCCGGAACCCGCCGAATCCACCGTCGCGCCCGTCGTGGCGGAACTGGCAGGGTACGCCGACCAAAGGTTTCGGCTCGGCGCAATGGTCGCCGGTGCGAGTTTGCTGGCGGCGGGCATCGTCTTCAGCCTGCCCACGCGCCCGAAGCGCAGGGCAGCGCGGGCGGCAAGATGAGAGGGGCCGCCGGCGACGCCAGCGTGTCCGGAATGCGGTAACCCTGCCTGCTAAGCGGGGTCAGGTCGGTCTTTTGCCTTCCGCTTACTTACGTGCGCGGCTAGTTTTCTCACGTGGCTGGTCGGGCGCGAGTGTAACTAGCCGCGAGCGTAAGCGAGCGGACAAAGGACCAGTGACAAGTGACAGCCGTTACGACAGGTTCATCGCCATGAGGAACTCGGCGTTCGACTTGACCTTCTCGAGGCGTCCGCGAAGCAACTGAATCGACTCGACGATGTTCATCTCGGTCAGCACCCGCCGCAGGATCCACACGTACTTGAGTTCGTCCGGGTCGAGCAGGAGTTCTTCCTTTCGGGTTCCGCTGCCGCTGATGTCGAGGGTGGGGTAGACGCGCTTGTCCATCAGGCGCCGGTCCAGGTGCAGTTCCATGTTGCCGGTGCCCTTGAACTCTTCGAAGATGACCTCGTCCATGCGGCTGCCGGTGTCGACCAGCGCGGTGGCGAGGATGGTGAGGCTGCCGCCTTCCTCGATGTTGCGTGCGGCGCCGAAGAAGCGTTTCGGTTTCTGGAGTGCGTTGGCGTCCACGCCGCCGGAGAGGATCTTGCCCGAGTGCGGCATCTCGGCGTTGTGTGCCCTGGCCAGGCGCGTGATGGAGTCGAGGAAGATGACGACGTCCTTGCCGTATTCGACGAGTCGCTTCGATTTTTCGATGACCATCTCGGCAACCTGAACGTGGCGGCTGCTGGGCTCGTCGAAGGTGGAACTGATGACCTCGGCGCCGGGGACGTTCCGCTGCATGTCGGTCACTTCTTCGGGGCGCTCGTCGATCAGCAGGATACTGACGATGCATTCGGGGTTGTTCTTGATGACGGCGTTGGCCATTTTCTGAAGCAGGACGGTCTTGCCGGCGCGCGGCGGGCTGACGATGAGCCCGCGTTGGCCTTTGCCGATGGGCGTGATGAGGTCCACGATGCGCATGTCGAGTTCGTCGGGCGTGGTCTCCAGCAGCAGCCGCTCGTCCGGGAACAGTGGCGTCAGGTCGACGAAGACGACCTTCTCGGAGAGGATTTCGGGGTTGTCGTAGTTGACCGCCTCGACCTTGAGCATGGCGAAGTAGCGTTCGTCGTTCTTGGGCGGCCGGATCTGCCCCGCCACGATGTGCCCGGTCCGCAGGCCGAACCGGCGGATCTGGCTCGGGCTCACGTAGATGTCGTCGGGCGAGGGCATGTAACTGTAGTCGGGCGAACGGAGGAACCCGAACCCGTCGGGCAGGACCTCCAGCACGCCTTCGCCGAACATCAGGCCGTTGGCCTGGACGCGGTTCCGCAGGATCTGGAACACCAGGTCCTGTTTCTTCAGGCCCGCGTAATCGGCCAGTTTCTCTTTCTTGGCGGTGGCGTGCAGTTCGGCGACCGTTAACTTCTGGAGTTCGGTGATGTGAAGATTGCTCCGCTTGGCCGCCTCGTAGCGGGTGTGGGCCTCTTCGTCGAAGCCCTCGGACTTCGCGTTGTCCCTTGGCCTGGACCGGGTGGGAGGGCGCGAGGGCCTGGAGTTCTTTGTCGAATGGGTTGTCTTGGCCATGTGACATCTTCCTCTTTTTGGGACGGACGTGGGCTTGTGTGCCTGAGTCGGACCTATCGGTCAATGGGTAGGGGTTGGGGCAGCGGCCCAAACACCACGGCTTTACGTCGTCACGACTAAAAAGACCCTACGGATCTGTTCAAAGGTGTGTTCAGGAGAGGCGCTATTATCAATAATGTAATCGGCCCGGTCCTGCTTGGCCTTTAGAGAAACTTGAGAAACCTCGCGCCGCGCGATTTCCGACGGGTCCCACCCCCTGGCCCCTCCGACGCGGTTCTGGCGAACCTCAGCCGGCACCTTGATGTATACCATAAGGTCGCACAGGTTGTCCAGTCCTTTTTCCAAAATTATGGGGGCGTCCAGGACCACGGCGGGGGCATCTCCGGCCCGGGCGGTCTGGACGGCTCGGCGCAGGCGGCGGCAGATCTCGGGATGGACGATCTGCTCGAGCGCCTCGCGGTCCTCAGGATGGTCGAAAACTCGCTCGCCCAGACGCCGGCGGTCCACCTTGCCGCCCGGCCCGAAGATCTGGTCCCCGAATCGCTCGCGGATGGCCTGTTTAGTGGTCTCTTCGCACAGAACCGCATGGGCGATGCGGTCGGCGTCAACCACCTCGCAGCCCAGTTCGGCGAACTGCGACGCCGCCAGCGACTTTCCCGCCCCGACGCCGCCCAGCAGGCCGATGACCGGACGCGGCGATTTCGGATTGCGGATTGCGGATTTCGGATTGGCCATCGCGTCAGAGTCCCAAGTCCAAGGTCCAAAGTCCAAAGTCAGTGGCTGCCAGACGCACGCTTCTCATCCTTGGACTTTGGACTCGCGACTTTGGACTTTGGACTGCCTTTACTCCGCTTCCATCCAGTTTGCTCCCGACGCCACGTTCACCTTGAGCGGCACCTTCAGCGCCATCGCGCCGACCATTTCCTCGGTGATCCACCTCTGCTCGGTCTGGAGGTCCGCCCGTGGCGTCTCGAAGAGCAGTTCGTCGTGAATCTGGATGAGGAGGCGGCTGGGCCGCTCCTCGCGGCGGGCGCGGCGCCAGATCCGATTCATCGCCACCTTGATCAGATCGGCCGCCGACCCCTGGATGACCGTGTTGATGGCCGTCCGTTCCGGGAAGTTCAGCCGCTTCAAGTCCATCTGGTCGATGCCCTCGATGAATCGCCGCCGGCCGAGGATCGTCGTGACGTACCCGTCGCTCTTGGCGCGGGCCAGGACCTTGGCGGTAAAGTCTCGCACGCCTCGGTATCGGTCGAAGTAATCGTCGATGAACTGGTTGGCCTCGCCCACGCTGATCGAGAGGTCGCGCGACAGGCCGTAGGCGGTCTTGCCGTAGATGAGGCTGAAGTTGACGATCTTCGCCACCCGCCGCATCTCCCGCGTTACCTCGCCCTGTTCGATGCCGTAAATCTGGCCGGCGACGAACGTGTGAATGTCGCGATCCTCGGCAAACGCCCGGACCAGCGCCGGGTCGCCGGAGTAATGGGCGAGCATCCGCAGTTCAATCTGCGAGTAGTCGGCCGCCAGAAGGACCCACCCGTTGCGGCCCGGGACGAAGGCGCGGCGGATCTGGCGGCCCTCTTCCGTCCGGATCGGGATGTTCTGAAGGTTCGGCTCGGAAGAACTCAGCCGTCCGGTGGCCGTCACCGTCTGGTTGAACGACGTGTGGATGCGGCCGGTTTGGCGGTCCACGAGGTCCGGCAGCGCGTCGACGTAGGTGCCCTTGAGTTTCGCCAGTTGCCGGTACTCCAGCACCAGTTGGGGCAGGGGGTGGTGGCGGGCGAGTTCCTCCAGCACCCCCGCGTCGGTGGACGGCCGTTTGCCCTTGGCGGTCTTCTTGATCGACTTCAGGCCCAGTTCGTCGAAGAGGACCGTCGCCAACTGCTGCGGCGAGTTGATGGCGAACTGGCGCCCGGCCTCTTTGTAAACCGCCTTCTCGAGCGCCGCGAGGCGCTTCTCGAGGTCCGCCGAGATCTCCGCCAGAACCTTGGTATCGACCGCTACGCCCGTCTCCTCCATCGAGGCCAGGACGGGTACCAGCGGCATCTCAACGTCGCGGGCCAGGGCCGACAGGCCCTTCTCCTGGAGTTCCTGTGCCAGTCGCTCCTTCAGCCGCCACGTCACACAGGCGTCCTCGACGGCGTATTCCGCCACGTCGTCGATGGGCACTTCGTCCATGCGGCGGTCGCGCTTCTTGGGGCCGAGCAGGTCCTCGAGCGGTATCATCTTGTGCCCGAAGTAATCCAGCGCCAGCGCGTCGAGGTTGTACTGGCGACGGCCAGGGTTGGCCAGGTACGCTGCCACCATCGTGTCGAAGATCGGCTCGGCCACCTCGATGCCCGACTGGCGGCACACCAGCATGTCGTACTTGACGTTCTGGCCGACGAGCAGGCGGGGGCTGGTTTGCGCTTTGCCGTGACTAGCCCCCTGCGTGAGCGGGGGGTAGCCTTTGCCGTGACTAGCCCCCTGCGTGAGCGGGGGGTAGTCTTTGCCGTGACTAGCCCCCTGCGTGAGCAGGGGGTAGTCTTTGCCGTGACTAGCCCCCTGCGTGAGCAGGGGGTAGTCTTTGCCGTGACTAGCCCCCTGCGTGAGCAGGGGGTGGCCGACGAGTGGGTCGCTCTCGGCGCCCTTGCCCCCCGCCTTACGGCGGGGGCTGGTAACGGCGTCACCAGGCGCGGCGCGTGCTGCCAGCAGCGGCCCGAGCGTTTCGCGCACGGCATCCAGGCTGAGACACCGGCCCTCGTCGGGTCCCATCAGCGGCACGTAATATCCTTCGCCCTCGGACCACGCCAGCGACAAGCCAACCAGGTGCGCCTCGGTCGGCGCCAGGCTCGTCGTCTCGGTGTCGAATGCAAAGGCGGGCTGTTTCGCCAGGGCCTTGGCCAGGTCCGCAAGCGCCTTGCGGGTCTCGACCACGTGGACCGTGATGCCGTCCCCCGCAGCGGTCCCCTCCAGGCCGAACTCTTCGATGAACCGGTTGAACCCCAGGTCGCGAAACAGCGCGACCAGTTGCTTCGTGTCGAAGGACTCCGGCGTGCGGCAGGCGTCGAGGTCTATCGCCAGAGGCGCCTCCGGCAACAGCCGCACGAGGTCGCGGCTCCGGAGCGCGTCTTCGGTGTGTGCCCTCAGACGCTCGCCGAGTTTGCCTTTGATCTCGTCGGCATGGGCGAGCAACTCCTCGAGCGTGCCGTACTGGGCGATGAGTCGGGTGGCCGTTTTTTCTCCGATTCCCGGCACGCCGGGGATGTTGTCCGATGCGTCACCCATCAGGGCCAGCATGTCGATCATCTGTTCGGGGTTTACGCCGCGCTTCTTCACGATGGCCTCGGCATCGAGATGCTCGAACGTCTTCGTGTCGAGCATCGTCACGCCGGGGCCGACCAGTTGCTCCATGTCCTTGTCGCGGCTGCAGATGACGACGTCGAGGCCGCCCGCCCGTGCGCGCTCGACCATGGCGGCGATGCAGTCGTCGGCCTCGTATCCGGGCGACTCGACTGCCGGGACGCCCAGCAGCCTGAGAATCTCGTGGACACGCTCGATCTGCACCGGCAGGTCGTCCGGGATGGGCTTGCGGTGGGCCTTGTACTCGGCGTACGCCTCGTGGCGGCGCGTGGGGCCGGGCAGGTCGAAACACGCCGCAAGGTACTCCGGCTTCTCCTCACGCAGCACCTTCAGCAGCGTTGCGACGAACCCGTACGTGGCACCCGTCGGCTCGCCCTTGGGGCTCGTCAGGGCCTTGATGGCGTAGTAACTGGCGTACAACTGGCCGTGGCTGTCGATAAGGTAGAGTCGCGGGGCCATGGGGGCTGGTCTCCTTGCCACAACCTAGCCTGCCGGCGCGGCAAGTCAAGCGCGATATCCGCGCGGTCGTGGCAGCCCCCGACGCCGGCCCCGTTCGTGCCTGCGATATGCCCCCACCCAGGCGTATAATCCATTGAGGACCGGGCCGCAGGGGATCGCGTGTCCGGCAAGGGAGGTGTGGCAAGTTTTTCTGGCGAGCGCAGGCGGTTGTAGCGCCGGGCTTTATGCCCGGCGGTCGTTGGCGGCGGCGCCGGCCAGGATGCGCCGGGGATAAACCCCGGCGCTACGGCCCAGCCGCAGGAAATCGTCCCATGCCAGAAATTGTTGCCACGCCCGGCAAGGGGGGGAGAACGGTTTTTTTGTTGACAAAACTTGTGCCTGAATCTAGGGTCGCCCGTGGGTTAGGCAGGAAGGTGCCCGTCCGGCGTGGCCGGTGCGCCGTCCCTCTTTCCCTTGCCGGTTCGCCGGCATCCCCCATGGGCCATGCACTGGTTCGGATCGGAGGTTGATTGATGGCCAGGCGAATGATTCGCGCTCGACGTGCCAGTCCGTACCTGTTGTACCTGGTGATCGCGTTGTCGGTTCTGACGGTGGTCTGCGCCGTGGGATGGGGCTGGATGTATGGCAAGGCCAACCAGACTGAGATGAACGTGTTCGGCCAACTCCGTATTGAAAACGCCGCCGGCGACACCGAGGTACTCTGGCGCAACCTGTTGGACACTTACAAGGACGACGGCGCCAACCTCCAGGACATCATCAAGAAGAAGGACGAACGGGCCAACGTTTACCGCAGCGATATCCAGCGGCTGACCGGGCGGCTGACGGGCGACCCCTTCAGCACCCAGCGCGGGGCACAACTGCGCCAGAGCGTCAGCGACGTCCTCAAGACCACCAACGACGTGCTCGTGCAGACCGGGCAGGCCATCCAGGAATCCTATGCCGCGGGCGTCAGCGGCGCCGCCGACGTGAAGACGACCAGCATGGTGGCTGCCATCCGGTCGCTCGTCCAGCGCATCAAGGCCCTGGTCATGCAGGTCAAGCAGGACGTCACGACCGTCGTCGATCTCCAGAATCAGCTCAATGGTCTCCAGGGCGAACTCGCCGTCGCCAAGGCCAACCATGCCCGCCAGCAAGCCCAGTTGCAGCAAAACCTCGACGACGAAAAGGTCCGCCTGACCACCGCCCGTGACCACGCCATCGAGCAGAC
Organism: Planctomycetota bacterium; assembly: GCA_030602705.1. Lineage (GTDB taxonomy): Bacteria > Planctomycetota > Phycisphaerae > FEN-1346 > FEN-1346 > JAUVZF01. Next base: position 7,628 of record JAUVZF010000078.1, on the reverse strand, counting down.
CGGGGAGTTCGAGAGGATGAAAAAGGAGACCGATGATCGGCTCCTTGCCGAACGGACCACACATGACCGCGAACGCGGTAAACTCAGTCGCCAGGTCTCGGTCCTCAAAAACCAGGTCAAGGACATGTCGGACGTCGTTGCTGAATTCCGCAGGGTGCCGACCGAGACGGGCGTGGACGGCCGCATCGTCAACATCGCCGAGCAGGGCGTCGTGGCCTACGCCGACCTCGGCAAGAAAGACGGCGTGCTGCTCGGCATGACGTTCTCGCTCTTCAGCCCGAACGAACTCGGCAAGACCATCCCCCAGCCCAAGGCCCACTGCCGCATCGTCAAGATCATGGCCAACGCCTGTGAACTTCGGATCTACGAACTCCAGGGCGACAACCCCGTCGTCATCGGCGACGTGCTCCACAACCCGGTGTACGACCGGCAGCGGCGCATGCGGTTCATGCTCATCGGCAAGATCGATATCGACGACGACGGCGTCGATGACTCCGAGCAACTCAAGGCCCTCATCCAGGACTTCGGCGGACGCATCGATACCCGGCTGACCGTTCAGACCGACTACGTGGTTGCCGGAGAAGAGCCGTCCGTCCCGGCGCGTCCTCCCGACGGCGCGCCGCCGACGGAACGCGCGGACTTCGAGTCCAAAACCAAGGCCTTCGTCGCTTACAAAGCGACCATGGCGAATGCTGAGAACTTCAGCATCCCGGTTCTTTCCATGAACCGGTTCCTCGGTCTCGTCGGCATCGCCGGACAAAGTTAGACCGAAACGACGCGGCGCTTCAAGGCGGGGCCGGCGAAACTGTCGGCCTCGCCTTTTTTGAAACAACGTTCAAAGTTCAAAGTTCAAAGTTCAAAGTTCAAACACACACGCCTGACGCCGTTGCTGGTTGATTTGACCTTTGAACCTTCAGCCGTGAACTTGTTTCTGGAGCAGCGCCATGCAGATCTCGAAGCGCGCCGCAGGCATACAGCCGTCGATGACACTGGCCACGAGTGCCAAGGCCAAGGCCATGAAGGCTGCCGGACTGGACGTCGTCGGCTTCGGCGCGGGCGAACCGGACTTCAAGACTCCCCCACACATCTGCGATGCCGCCGTCCAGGCCGTCCGCGACGGCCATCACGGATACATCGTGCCGGCGTCGGGCCTGGCGGAACTCAAGGAGGCCGTCGCCGGGTATCTCGCGCGCAAGTGCGGCCTCTCGTACGCGCCGCCTGAGGTGTGCATTACGACCGGCGGCAAGTACGCCCTGTTCGAGGCGTGTCTGTCGGTCCTGAACCCCGGCGACGAGGCCGTCCTGCCGGCCCCTTATTGGGTCTCGTATCCCGAGCAGATCCGCTTTGCGGGCGCCGAGGTGGTCGTCATCCAGGCGGGCGCCGAGCAGGGCTTCAAGATTACGCCCGGCCAACTCGCCGCCGCCGTCACGGAGAAGACGCGCCTCTTCATCCTTAACTCGCCGTCGAACCCAACCGGCGTCGTCTACACGCGCGAGGAACTCGCCGGCCTGGCCGAGGTGGTCGCCGGGCGCGGCGTCTGGGTCTTCAGCGACGAGATCTACAACGAACTCGTCTACGACGCGGTCGACACCTGCTCGTTCGTGACGCTGCGCGACGATCTGCCGGCACAGACCATCACGTTCGGCGGCGCCTCGAAGACGTGGGCCATGACCGGCTGGCGCATCGGATGGGCCGCAGGGCCGCAGGAGGTCATCGGCGCCATCGGCCGGCTCCAGAGCCAGTCCACGTCGGGCCCGACCTCCATCGCCCAGTACGCCGCCGTCGCCGCACTCACGGGTCCGGAGGAGCCCACCCGCGCGATGTACGAGCAGTTCGACCGCCGCCGCCTCTACATGGCCGGCCGGCTGAGCGCGATGGATGGCGTGACGTGCGTCCGGCCGCAGGGTGCGTTCTACACGTTTCCCGATTTCAGTGCCCTCTACGACCGCGTTCTCGGCGCCGATGTCGAGGGTTCCAAGAGCGTGGCCTTTGCCGACAAGGTCCTTGATGAGGTCCACGTGGCCGTCGTGCCCGGCGCCGCCTTTGGCGATGATGCCTGCTGCCGCCTCTCCTTCGCCACCAGCATGCGTGAGATCGAGAAAGGGCTGGACCGGCTGGAGGGGTTCCTGAGAGGCTGAGACCCAAGGCGTGTGCTGAAGAGCGGTGTGCCACGGCCGGTCCCATTCGGCAGGCTCAGGGCAGGCTTGCCCGGCCGTGCTCTTGGAAATCAGGCCAGCGTCTCTTCAATCAACGCGCACACCTTCGGCGCGAGGACCGGGAAATCGAACTCTTTCTCGACCCGCCGGCGTCCCGCGCGGCCCATCCGTTCGCGCAAAGACGCGTCGTCTGCCAGACGTTCGACGGCTGCCGTCCACTGCTCGGCCGTCGTGGCGTGCAGGCCGGTCACGTCGGGTCGCACGTACTCGGCGCCCACGCCCACCGGGCTCGTTACGACCGGCAGCCCCGCCGCCATGTACTGAAGCACCTTGAAGCCGCACTTGCCGCGCGTGTACGGCGTGTCCGGCAGAGGAGCGATACCGATGTCGGCCTCCGCGAGCAGACGCCCTTCCTCCCGGAGGCTCCAGGGCACGTTCTCGACCTCCAGGCCCGGCACGTCGAGGTCTGCGTCCGCGATGACGCGGAGCATGACGCTCGGCACGTTGCGGCCGACGGCCTCGAGCACCGGCCGCAGCGTCCCCAGTTGTTTGAGTGTGCTGCGGCTGCCGATCCACACCAGCCGCAGCCGGCCGGATACATCGTAGCCGTCTTTCGGCGTGACTGCACCCGCATCGAGCCCCGTCGGGATGACCTCGACCCGCGCCGCCCCGGCCAGTTCGGCGTGCGACGCCAACTCGGGGCACCCCGCGACGACCAGGTCGGCCTTGGCCGCCGTTCGCTGGAACCGTCGCTCGCGGCCGGGATGCGGGGCTTCGGGCGACCGGGCCTGGTACATGACGGCATCGTCGAAATCGTAGATGAGCGGTTCGGCGCCGCCGAGCCCCACGGCGTCCCACCACGTCAGTGTCTTTCGGTGCAGGAGGACGCCGTCGAACTCGCGTGCCGTGCGAAACTGTCCCCGCCGCGCCCACGTGCCGGCGGCGAGTTCCACGACCTCCGCCCGGATACCGCGCTCGGCCAGCAGCGGCAGATACGGCTCGACCCGCTGGCGAAACGGTGCGCCGGTGCGGTCGCGCGTCAGAACGAGCAGGCGTTTCGCTTCGGCCACTGCGACATCCTTTGTGTGCACGACCTCGTGGGCGCCGCAAGACGCGCCGGGTGGCACGGCCACGCGCAGCGTGACCGTGGGCTCCTCGGCGCGGCGCGGCACACGGCCGCGGCTTCGCCGCTGCCGTGCCACCCTTCTGGCCGGGTGGCACGGCCCTTGGGCCGTGCAGCCGCCGTGCCACCCTTCTGGCGGGGTGGCACGGCCCTTGGGCCGTGTAGCCGCACTCGGCGGCTGCCCACCAGACTACTCCAACGGCACGCCGATGTCGGCGAGAATCACCTCGCCGGTATACTCGGCCGCGCCGGGCTGCTCGAAACCCGCCTTGAGGGCGGCCATGGTGACGGTTCTGGTGGCCCGGATCGTGGGCCCGAGCGGTCGGCCCGTGTCGCAGTCCAGACCGCTGGGGATGTCGATGGCCAGGACCGGTTTGCCGGCCGCGTTGACGGCGTTTATCACGCCGGCATACGGCTCGCGGATTTCGCCGCGCGTGCCGGTGCCCAGCAGACCGTCCACAACGAGGTCCGCCGCCGCCGGAAGCGGCTCGAACTCTGCGACGATCCTCTCCGGCGGGCCGTCGAGGACCCGGACCTCGAAACCCATCTTCTCGAGGATCTCCAGGTTCGTCGCGGCCTCGCCGCGCACTTGCTCTCTCGATGCCAGCAGGACCACGTCGGCCCGAACGCCGTCCATCGCCAGGTGCCGCGCCACGACGAACCCGTCGCCGCCGTTGTTGCCTCGCCCCGCCAGGATGAGGACCGTCGGATCGGCCACGTCCTTGATCATGTCGCGTGCCACGTCGGCGATCTGGCGGCCGGCGTTCTCCATCAGAACGGTGCCGGGGATGCCGAGGTCCTCGATTGCATGACGGTCGAACTCGCGGGTCTCGTCGCGGGATCTGGCTCGTGTCATCGTATGCCCTCAGCCTGGAAACGGCACGCGCCGCGCCCGCCGCCGCGGGCGTTGCCCGCTATGGCGGGTCTTCGACAAGCGCGGCGGCTAACAGACGCTGCGAAGCATGGCGACAATATCGTCCTTGGTCACGTCGCGCGGGTTGGCTTTGGTCGAGCCGCTCGGCAGGCTTTCCTCGGCCATCGCCTCGAACGTGTCCGGGTCGAGGCCGTACTCCTTCAGATGCATCGGCAGGCCGCACGCCACGAGCAGGCCCTGGGCGTAGCCGACGGGGTCGCCGCCGAGCACCTGGCGGAGCCTCTCGAACTTCTCCGGGACCGCCTCGCGGTTGAACTCCAGCGCCGCCGGCAGCAGCACGCCGCATACCAGGCCGTGCGGCACGCCGTAGCGGACGCCGATCGGGTGGGCCATGCCGTGGACGATGCCCAGCCTCGCGTTCGTCAGGGCCAGGCCGGCCATGGCGCTGCCCCATGCGGCGGCGGTCCGAAGGTCGAGATTCTTTCCCTGCGTCACGACCGTCGGCAGCGCCTTGATGAGTTCCTCGACGGCCCGCAGCGCGACGGCATCGGTCACGGGCGTGGCGTGCCGCGAGACGTACGACTCGACCGCCTGGACGAGCGCATCGACGCCGCTTATCGCGGTCACCTCGGGCGAGCAGGAGACCGTAATCTCGGGGTCCACCAGGGCGAGGGCGGGGACCATCGACTCGTCGCGGATGCTGGCCTTGTGCCGCCGCTCGCGGTCGCTGATGACGCCGTTGTTGGTCATCTCGCTGCCCGTGCCGCTGGTCGAGGGGACGGCGATGTTCGGCAGGACGGGTCGCGTGACCTTGGCCCCGTCGTGAAACGCGCGAGTCGGCTCGTTGCGGTTCGCGAGTGCGGCAGCGACCTTGGCGGCGTCGATCGCACTGCCGCCGCCGAGGCCGATCAGAACGTCGGGGGCGTGCTTGCGGACGACCTGCCGCAGGTGGTCCACCGTGGTGACGTCCGGCTCCGGCTCGACCTCATCGAACAGGGCGGCGTTGACGCCGGCTTTCTTGAGGATGTCCAAGGCGCGGCCGGTGACGCCGGCATCGGCCATGGCCTTGCGGCCGGTCACGAGGACGGCCCGCTCGCCGAACCGTCGGGCCTCGTCGCCGAGCGTTTCGACGGCGCCGACGCCGAAAATGAACCTGCCCGGAGCGCGGAAAGTGGAGATGGCCAAGGGTTCGCCCTTTCGATTCGTTTTCGGCGATTCGCTACGCGCCGAGTCAACTCGGCGGCCGACCGTTAGCCGCCGCGCTTGTCCCGGTACGGACCCGTATGGGCGCGGCGCGTGCCGTTACCGGCCGCCGATTATAAACCTCGGCAGGGCACATGCAACCTTGCGGCGTCGTTGACAGCGCAGGGCAGGGGGCCTATGATGCCCCGTCGTTTGCCTTTTCGTCGAACGAGGTGGGGCGTGTCGCAGGCGATGCATCGCGTGGTCTTTGAGCCCGACGGCAGGACGCTCGACGTCCCCGACGGGCAGATACTGCTGGAGGCCGCGCGCGCCGCAGGCATCCATCTCGAAACCCCGTGCGGCGGCAAGGGAACGTGCGGCGGGTGCCGTGTCGTCATTCCCGACGCCCCGCCCGAGCCGTCGGAGGCCTGCCGCAGCGTTCTGACGGGCGAGGAAATCGCCCGCAACATGCGTCTGGCGTGCCAGGTCCGCGTCACGAGCGCCTTGCGCGTCTTGGTTCCCGAGGAGACGCGCGTTGGTGACCAGCAGATCCTGACCGACGGCGCGATGTTCGACGTGCCGCTCAAGCCCAACGTCCGCAAGACGGCGGTTCATTTGCCGGAGCCGTCGGTGGCCGACCAGCGGTCCGACGCCGACCGCCTGCTCGACGCCCTGGCGGAGAAGGGTCTGGCGGACCTGACGATTGACGTCAAAGCGATTCGCGACCTGCCGAAACGCCTGCGGACGCTCGACTTCCACCCGGCGGTCGTCGTCATCGGCGACGAGGTGGTTCACCTCGACCGGCCCACGACCACCGATGCCTGTTACGGCATAGCCTTCGATGTCGGCACGACCACCCTCGTCGGGTACCTCGTGGACCTGGTGACGGGCGACGTGAAGGCCGTGGCCAGCCGGACGAACCCGCAGACGGCGTACGGCGACGATGTCGTCGCGCGGATCGAGTTCGCCGGCCGCGAGACGAGCGGCGCGCGGACGCTGCAGACGCTCGTGGTCGATGCCCTGAACGAGATGGTCCTGGAGGTTTGCCGCCGCGGGCACATCCGGCCGTCGGTCGTGTACGAGGCGACGATGGTCGGCAACACGACGATGAACCACCTTCTGCTGCGGCTGCCGACCGACGCGATCGGGCGGGCGCCGTTTGTGGCGGCGTCGGCGTCGGCTCACTCGGTTTCGGCGCGGGCGCTGGGTCTGAAGATTCATCAGCGCGGCCGCCTGTACACCGCGCCGCTGGTGGCCGGGTTCGTCGGGGCCGACACCATCGGGGTCATCCTGGCTACCGGCATGCACGAGGGCGATGTCCTGAGGCTGACCATCGACGTCGGGACCAACGGCGAGATCGTCCTCGGGACGCGCGAGCGAATCCTGGCGTGCTCGACGGCGGCAGGACCGGCGTTCGAGGGCGCCCGCATTCGATACGGGATGCGGGCCGCAGACGGGGCCATCGACCGCGTGGACATCGAGGGCGAGGAGGTCGTTCTGCACACGATCGGCGATGCCCCCGCCATCGGCCTCTGCGGGACGGGCCTGATCGACGCCGTCGCGGCGCTGCTGGCGGCAGGGGTTATCGAGAAGACGGGTCTCATGCGCTCGGCCGCCGACCTGGGCCGCGCCCCGGGCCTGGCGAGCCGCATCGTCGGCGCCGACGGCGAGAGGGGGTTTCTCCTGGCGGCCAAGGAGCGGACCGGTGCAGGCCACCCCATCCTGCTGACGCAGAAAGACGTGCGAGAGGTGCAACTGGCGAAGGGGGCGATTGCGGCGGGCATCGGGACGCTGCTCGAGGAGTTCGGGGCGGTGCTCGAGGAGGTCGAGGAAGTGCTGTTGGCCGGGGCGTTCGGCAACTACATCCAGCCCGACCGGGCACAGGCCATCGGTCTGATTCCGCCCGTGCCGCTCCAGAAGGTCCGATTCGTCGGGAACGCCGCCGGCGCGGGCGCCAAGATGCTGCTCATGAACCGTAACATGCGGCACGTGGCGGAGGACGTGGCGCGCGGCGTCGAGCACGTGGAACTGTCGCAGCGGCCGGATTTCCAGACGCGATTCGCCGAGGCGATGTTCTTCCCACAGGGGGCCTGATAAACGTACCTGGGCGCCATCGCGCCCCGTACCGGGGGCGGCCGTTGGCGGCGGCACTGTCCAGGATGCGCCGGGGATAAACCCCGGCGCTACAACCACCACAGCGCTGTAGCGCCGGGCTTTATGCCCGGCGGCCGTTGGCGGCGGCACCGTCCAGGATGCGCCCGTACGGGCGCTACGGCCAAGCCGCAGGAAATCG
>JAUVZF010000016.1 GCA_030602705.1 Planctomycetota bacterium | reverse complement strand
GTACGTGTTTAGCGTGTCATTCCGAGCGAGCGAAGAAAAGTCGAGTCCCGGCGCGCCGGGATCGCCGTTATCCGTGTCCGGACGACGAGATTTCCTGCGGGCACTCGGGGTACAGCGCTCCGCTCGCCCTCGCCTTTGGCGAGGGCTCGGTCGAAATGACATCGCTTCGAGAGCACGCTAAACAGGTACGATCCGACAGGTTTTCCCAGCCAGCCATTATACGCTTTGACGCGCCCAGAACCCACCCCGTTCGCGCGGTTTTATTGGCGGCGTTGGACATCCGGCGGGGTGAAAAGAAATGGGGTGAGCGAGGGGATTTGAACCCCCGACCCCCTGGACCACAACCAGGTGCTCTAACCAACTGAGCTACGCTCACCACACGTGAACAGCACAGGTTCTATTGCCGGATCGTGGCGCAACCTCCGTCCCCGGACGCGGCATTATGGCTGCTATGCAGATTCTCGTCAAGGCGCGTGCCGTAAGCCCCGCTACAATGGCTTCTTCATTAATGCCTCGGAAACCAGCCGTCTCTTTTCCGTACTTCCCTCGAGAGACTTGAGATATCCCTCACGGCGGACGGCCCCCGAACGTGTTGCGTGGCTCTCGGAGTAGATCAGTTCCAGGGGCCGACGATGCTTGGTGGCGCGGACCAAACCTCTGTTGTGCCGCGCGAGCCTCTTCTCAACGTCAGCAGTTGATCCGACGTAGAGGCGGCCGTCCTTACGGCTCCTAAGAATATACGTGTAGAACATGTCACGCCGCTTGGCAAACGACCGTGGTGAGCGACCCGTACGGGCGACCCCCTGGACCACAACCAGGTGCTCTAACCAACTGAGCTACGCTCACCACACGTGAACAGCACAGGTTCTATTGCCGGATCGTGGCGCAATCTCCGTCCCCGGACGCGGCATTATGGCCGCGGCACGCATCACTGTCAACAGCGGTGCCGCTCACGTCCTGAGCGACGGCGGCTTGGGCTTGGGTTCGGCGGGCGGAGGCGGCGGCTGGCGGACCTCTTCGCGGAGTTTCTCCAACTCGTCCTTCAGCAGCGCCAACTCCTGCGACACCTCCTTCTCACGCTCCGAGAGCCTCGAGATCACCACCGAATGGTGCAGCACGATGGCTGCCAGAAACACAAACACGATCAGCAGCATCAGGACGACGTGGTTCGGGTTCAGCCACGCCGCCGCGCGAAGCAGCACGCCCGGCAGCAGCACGAACAGTAGAATCATCGCGCTCGTCACGACCCAGAGCACGGCGTACTCCTTGCGCAGACGGCGTTTCCGGATCAGGTTCAACGTCACGGCCAGGAACCCCAGCCCCAGGACCAGCAGCACGATCCGTTGCGTCCACATCATGAGGCCACCTCCCCTCCGAGTCGAACCGGGGCCTTCACTGCGTCCATGAGCACGGCCAGGATAATCCTACAAGTCGACTTTCCGCGCCCCCAGGTTGAAAGGCGGCTCGGACGGCTTCCCGTTGGGGTTGTCCGCCACGCTTCACCCGCCCCTCGGCCCTCAAGGCCGGCGCTATCATAACAGCCGCCGGGCGCCGCCACAAGAGTTGACCCGGCGGGACGATGCGCTCTGGCGGGTGCCGGCCCGATGTCGGAAAAGTGCGCGGCCCGTACGGGCCGCGCAAGACCCACGGAACCCCACGCCAGCCGCTGCGTCAACTCACGCCAGCGAAATCACCACCGCCGTGAAGTCCTGCTGGAACTGAGCCAGCGTAAGCGTCAACAGCCCGTCACCCGGATTGCTGTCATAGGACCTGCCGTCGAACCCCCACGGGTTGTAAACCGTGACGTGCGTCTCGCCCGCGTCGGCCTCAACCGACTTGACCATGTAGGCGTGCAGGCCGACGATGGGACTGGCCGCATTGCTATCCGAGCCAACCGTCACGGCGTGGCCGGCGGCAAGGTGGTCGGCCATGGACGAAGCGACGCTCGAGGAACTTGGCCACAGCCGCGTCGTCCACAATCCGGTCACCGCGCGGTACACCGGATCCATCCAGCCGCCGGAGATCGACGCATAAGAGTTCTGGCCGTACCGGAACTGCGCGTAGGCTTTCTCGGCCAAGGCGACCCACAGTTCGCCGTCGGGCGTCAGTTTCGCGTACCGAGGCGAGATGCTGGTGCCCGGCAGTTCGGCATCCACGCGGACGTACACCGGCTGCCCGCTGCGGTAGTAGCGGACGGCGTACGTGCCGTCGCCCATCGGGGCGACCATCTGCTCGATGATGCCGGGGTCGGTGTCGGCCAGCGATGCCAACGACGCCAGGAAGTAACAGTCGCCGACGGCGCCCTGGCGGACGTCGTCGTACTGGGGCCCGTCCACGAAGAGTTGGCGGGAGGAGAAGTCGCGGTACGTGCCGCTCGCCACCGGATCCACGATGTCCTGCCCCGCGATCTCGAGCGACACATGCTCTGCCGGGTTGCTGGTCGGCTGATAGAACTGGCCGATCCGGTGGACGGAGGCGGCTATCACCTCGGCCGTCTCGACATCGCCGATGGCATCGGCGCCGTCGATCCAGAAACTGTCGAACCCCGTCCCGCCGTAGGTGCGATCGGCCCCGCCTCCCACGGTGACCAGCAGGTCGTCGCCCGTCTGGCCGTAAATCCAGCCACTCCCCGAGCCGGCCTCGAACAGTTGGTCGTCGCCCGTGCCGCCGTACACCTGCGAGGTCGCCGTGACGGTGTAGTCCAGGCGGATCGTGTCGGCCCCGGCAAAGCCATAGACCACGGTGGCCGAGAAGGAACCGGAGTAGGTCGTGGTGCCCCACGGCGTGGTGAGCGTCATGGAATCGCTCGCTTGCGACAGGCAGATCGTGTCGGCTCCGTCGGTTCCGACAACGACCAACTGCAGGTTGGCGCCCTCGCCCAACACGTGGGCCAGCACCATGAAGCCCGGCGTATACTCGCCGTCGGGCGGAGCGGGCGCGGGATCGTGCGCGGGATCGGGCTCCGGATCGGGATCAGGCGGCGTCGGTATCTCGGTCGTGACGGTGACCTTGTACCAGCCGGTCGCGCCGTCCAGACCCTCGAACGCCGCGTAGTAGGTCCGGCCGCCGGTGACCGATAGGCTGAGACTGGCCGCAGCGTCGGAGGCATCGTCGTCGTCGGCCAACTCGTTGCCGTCGGCGTCGTAGACGGTCAGTTTGCCCGAGAACTGTGAGTTGCGGCCCCAGACCGTCTGCTCGACGTGCATCACGCCCGTCTGCGTGGCCGCAAGCGACATCATGTCCACGTCACCGGCGTAGTTGATCTTGCCGGACGACTGGCCGTCGCCGGTCTCGGAATCGAGCCGGATGGTGCCGGCGTCCTGGAAGGTGTCGCCGCAGTCATCCTCCGGGTCGCTCGCCACCACGAGCGTGTACTGCCCGGCGGTGCCGGCCGTGCCGCACGCGCGAACGTAGTACACCTTGCCCTCGCGGACGTGTACCGAGAGGCGGCTGCCGCGCGAGTCGGCCGAGGCGTTGTCGTTCTGCCCGAGGAGCCGCCGTTTGCCGTCGTACACCGCCAGGTACGAATCAAGGTCGCTGCCGTCGGCGACCATGTCCACGTCAATGTATCCGTCAGCGGGTGCCGTCAGGCGGTACATGTGCGAGTCGGTCTGCGCCGCGATCACCCCGTCGACGGTCGCCCGGCCGCCGGCCGTCAGGTTCAGCGTCTGCGCGCCCGCGAACTCGTCGGGACCCGGGTTGGGGTCGGGCGTGGGCGCCTTGGTCGTGGTGATCCTGACGCCGTACCGGCCGGTCGCGTTGTTGACGCTGCCGAACGTGGCATAGTAGGTGCGGCCGCCGACAATCTCGAACGTCAGGGAGGACCCGGCATCGCTGGCGTCGGCGTCGTGGCCGAGCAGGTTGCCATCGGCGTCGTGGACCCACAGTTCGCCCGACATCGCCGACCGCCGGCCCGAAACGTTCTGCTCGACCGTCATGGTACCGGTATGGGCGGCCACGAAGGCGATGACGTCGATGTCGCCGGCGTAGTTGATCGTGCCGCGGGCGTAGGCCGAACCGGTTCGCGCGTTCATCCGGATCGGTTTGGCCTCGTCGATGGTGTTGACGAAATCGTCGGTCGGGTCGCTCGTGACCGTCAAGTCGTACCGGCCGACGGTCTCGCCCGCCCCGGAGGCCACCACGTAGTAGGTGTCGCCGGCCCGGACACGCAGACGGAGACGGGCATCGAGCGTGTCGGGCGACGCGTTGTTGTTCCGCTGCCGGATCCTGCCCGGGGTCCGATAGAGTTCCAGGTACGGATCGAGGCCGTCGCCGTCGGCTTTCATGTCCACGGTGATCGTGCCGCCGGCCTTTGCCGTGAATTTGTAGGCGACGGATTGGCCGGCCTCGGCCAGAGTTCCGGCTACGCTGGCTGCGTCGTCCGCGCCCACGTCCAGCACCTGGGCCGACGCGAACGGCTCGGGGATGGTCGTGAGCCTGACGCCGTAGTATCCGGTGGCATCGCCCACGCCTCCGAACGCCGTGTAGTACCGCTGCCCGGCGAGGACGCTGAAACTCACGGATGCGCTCGCGCCGTCGGTGGCGTCGTCGGTCGCGAGCAGGGTGCCGTCGGCGTCGTAGGCCGCCACCTCGCCCACGAGTCCGGCGCGCCTCCGGCCCCGCTGCGTCACCGTTACCAGTCCCGACTGGGTCGCAACGAACGACGTCATGTCCACGTCGCCGGCGTAGTTGATGGTGCCGCGCGCGTAGGCCGAGGTAGAGCCCCGGCGGCTGTAGAGCCGCAGTTCCTTGGCCTCGTCGAAGGTGTTGCCGATGTCGTCGGTGGGATCGCTGGTGATGGACAGGTCGAAGTCGCCGACGGTGTCGCCCACGCCGGAGGCGCGAACGTAATAGGTCTGGCCGGCCCGCGCGCGGCGAAGGGTCACGCTGCTGTCGAGCGTATCGTCCGAGGCGTTGTCGTTGAGCCCGTACCGCCTGCCCCGATGGCTGAAGATCTCGAGGTACGGGTCGAGGCCGCCGGCGTCGCCGGCCAGTTCGATGTGGACCCGCCCGTTGGCCGAGGCGGTGAACTTGTAATAGTGCTGGCCGCCGGGCGTCTCGACCCGGCCGTCGGTGGTCACGTGGTCCAGCGCGCCGATCTCGACGGCCTCGGCCGACGCGAAGGCGTCCATGAGGTCGGACCGCCATGCGCTCAGCAGAAAGCGGGACTCGAGATTCTCGAATGTCGGCGGCAGGTTGTTACGACCAGCCATGTTTTACCCCTCGGAAAACCAGCGACCTACAGGCGGCAAGCCAGAACCCCCAGCCTTTCCAGATTGCCTTGCTTAACTAAAAGGTACGGATGCTGGCTGGATAGTCAAATCGGGGGCGGGCAGGGCGGGATAGAAGCAGGTGCGGAACGCTCGACGCACAGCGTAAGTCTGGCCAGAACAAAGGCTTATAGCGACAGAGGTGAGCCGCAGGCGGAGTCTCGAGAACCGTCGGTCAGGCGACCATCATGGCGCACACGGACGGGAAACGGCCGATTTTGTGCCGGAACTTGCTCATAGCCAAACGCGAAAGGGCCGGCGACCACACGGCAGGCGGTGCACCTGCCGGGATCACGCCAAAGGAGACTTGCGCGGCTATTTCGCCGCCGACTTGACAAAAGCGCTTTCGTGTGAAATAATTTCAGTGAGGAAATGAATACCGCGGCGCATCTTGCGTCGAAATCGGCGGACGAGGCGACGCACGGCGAACGTCTCGCGGAACTCAGCGGAAGGAGGCGGATCATGAACACGTCACTGAAGGCCATCGTTGTTGCCGCAGCCGCCGTGATCGTCCTGGGCCTTGCCGCACAGGCACAGGCCGGAGGAATCGTCTTCTGGGGTGGCGGGACGCGGGTCATCAGCACGGCGCAGACCGTGGTCGTGCCGGCACCCGTATCGCCTCCCGTCGTTCAACAAGTGTACCAGGCGGGCTATCAGGAGGGCTATCGTGACGGGTTCCACGACGGCACCCAGGCCACGACGACGTGCGTCACGACGCGGACGATCTTGCCGACGGTCGTGCCCGTCACGAGATACGTGCCCACCGTGACCTACTGCGTGCCGACCTACACGTACGTTTACCCGCGTGTGCACGTGCTGATCCGCCCGCACCGTTCGCCGATCCGCCCGCACCGTTCGCTGATCCGCCCGCACCGCCCGACGGTGCGCATCATGCGCAGGCCGCACAGTTTCCGCACGGGAGGTCTGCGGAGCATTTTCCGGTGGTAGCGGCGTGATGGTGGAACAAGCGATTACGTAGCGGCCAGAGTGGTCGCCATAGCAGCAGCAGATACCTGCCCATCCCAGTTGGGGCCTGCCCGTCCGTGCAACGTGAAATCGGATGGATACTGGCTGTCCGGAGAGGTTCGGACAGCCGGTTTCAACCCACCCGGCGTGTTAATCTGGGCAATTTTGTGAGGGTGGGGTAAGGTTGATTCTGGGCGGGCATGAGCGCTTATTCCGAAGAATTTCCTTAGAAACGTCCTGCCGCATTTGACTTCTGGGCAATTTGGGGTACACTTACATGATGTTGGCGCATCCGGGAGGCTGTCTGCGGGGATAGCCCTCCTGAAGTATCACCCTGTTTATCGATAGAGTGGAAGTACGTGAATCAAAGCGGTTGCTCTGAATTCCCGTGTGTGGGCGGGTGACAGGGTGCCGGAACCAGGAATCCGGGAATGTCGCACCCGGGGTCGTGCCCGGACCCTTGAGGGTACCGTGCATGTCGGAGGGCTTTCCAATGTTGAATCGCATTCTTCTTGCCGCTGTGGCGTTGGGCGTGGTTGGCGTCGCATCGCCTGCATGGGCGGCGCCGCTAAGCGTGGAAATTGAGGATCACGACTTCACGCTGGACGTGCCCTACTGGGACGGTGCCGGAGGTCCGTGGGGCGTCGTGTACGACTACAACGGCGCGGGCGCGGACTTGATTTATCTTCAGTCCCCGGTACCGAACCATTACGTGCCGTCGTATTCCTACGCGGGGCTGTTGGCTACGCTGCTTGGCGGCCCTGCGGCGTCGGCGTTTCCCTACCCGGTAGCGAACTCGGCCACCTCCGGCGGCGACCTGGAACTGACCATGTCGTTCACCACCAACGACGGACCGTACACCGCCCCGGGCGGCGACAGGTTCGACATCAGCCTGGTGGGCGATAGCGGCCACCTGATCATCACCGGCCAGATCTTCAACCAGGCGATGGGCCCCGCCTCGGCGCCGCTGTATCCGGCGGCCCCCCTGCCGAACGACATCGTCCTGCTGGACATCGACTTCACGGCGGTCACGCTGCTGGCCCGGGTGGGCGAGAACCGCCTCTTCAAGGTCGAAGGCCGGGGCAAGGTGAATACGTTGCTCGGCGAGCCCGCGGCGGCGCTGGGGTTTGACCTCGGCGAGGTCATGTTCGACTTCGTGGCCGAGGTGCCCGACGCCCCGATCTTCACGAATCCCAATTATAGCCCGTCGGACAACATCGTCGGCACCGTGCTCGGAGGCATCGGCGGGCACGCCGGCGTGCCCGAGCCGGCCACGTTGGCCCTTGTGGGATTGGGCCTGGTGGCGACGCTGGTCAAGCGACGGCGGAAATAGGGCCTGATTCACTTGCGGCAGGGCAGACGAACATAACCGAGGCGAGGGCCGCACGGCGGCAACGCGGTCAAAAAGGTTATTCCGGACTTATGCCGATTTGGCATTAGCATGAGGCGCGCGGGCGAACCAGGGCTGATTCATAAGGTCTCAAGTGCATCTGCTTGAAAACCAGGGAGATGGCTATGCGCTCGCCCCTTAGTGTGAGCGTCTTGGCCGGCCTCGTGCTGCTGTCGATCTCTGGCGCGACGGGGGCAGGGTTCCACTTTACGGTCACGGCTGACCCGTGCCGGTATCATACCGACTTCGCCAACGTCCTCGGCGCCATCGCGGGCGACCCGGCCAACTGGGAAGGCAACAACCCGCTCGTCACGGACTACGGCGCCTTTCATGTGTCGATCGGCGACATCGACGGAACCATCGCCCAGAACCGTGAGGTGATCGACGCAGCCTTCGGGCCTTCGGCCCTGTGGTACCCCGTCATTGGCAACCACGAAGCCGTGAGGCCGGTCGAGATGACCTGGCTCCGGAATGAATATCAAAATGGGAACGGGGTTCGGATTCCGCTCAAGACCTACACCAACCAGAACGGCCCCGCTACCTGCATCGAGACGACCTACGCCTGGGACCACGCCAACGCGCATTTCGTGGTGCTCAACCAGTACTGGGACGGCGCAAGCGACACGGGCACCGACGGCGACATCGTGTCGGCCCTGCGCCAGTGGCTGGCCCAGGATCTGGCGGCCAATACGAGACCCTTCGTCTTCGTGTTCGGCCACGAGCCGGCCTTCCCCTACGTTCGGCATGTAGGAGACAGCCTCGACCAGTATCCCGGCAACCGCGACGCGTTCTGGGGTCTGCTCGAGGCCGAACACGTTCCGGCCTACTTCTGTTCCCACACCCACTTCTACTCCCAGCACCAGGGCGACGAGAACCACCTTGGCGAGGTCTGGCAGATCGACGTGGGGAACGCCGGGTTCGATCTGGGCGATGGCAAGACCTTCCTCGACGTAACCGTTGAGGCCGACGAGGCGGTCATCAACGTCTACCGCGACCTTGGCGATGGCCGCTTCAGTCTGGCCGATAGCATCACCGTGGTCCCCGAGCCCGCGACGGTCGGCCTGATGGGACTGGGCCTGGCGGCAGTGCTGGTCAAGCGACGGCGGAAATAGGGCCTGTTCGCTTCTCCCAGGCAGGACAAGTGAGCCAATCTTAGGCAAGAGCGTCCGGCGCTCTTGCCTTTTTTCTTCTTCGTGTTGCCGCCTGTTTGGCTGCGCCCGCCCCGTCGGCCGAGGAGGCGTCCCGTCGGCGTCCTTGCCCGGTCGGAGGCGCCCATTCTGTCTGCCCCGCCAATGGCGCCCGGTTTGTCGTGGCCGGACCTTTCCCAGACTGCCCAGGTTAATATCTGGAGTCACAAACCATGAAAAAACCAGCGTTTGAGTTGCATCCAGCCCAAACTGTGGTATACTAGGGGGTTCCTGGTTGGCCATGGGGCCGACCCAATAATGCCCAGGGGAGGGTAAACGATGATGTCTTGTGCGCGCGGTCTTTCTCTACGTCCTAATGCGTTCGTTCTGGGTGCTCTTGCTGCTGCACTGGTGGCTTTTCTAGGCATCTCGGCAGCCGAAGCCGGCCCGATTCTCGGGGACTATAAGAGCGTTGAACTCGGTGGCTCCGTCCTCATGGGCCGCTGGTCGGAAGGCTACATCAACGGCAATCCCAACCACGTACGCAACGGCGCCCATGCCGCCAGTTGGGACGGGGCAAACCTCGGGAACCAGTGGGAACTGACCGGGGCGGTCCTGGCCGGCACGACCACCCTCTTCGGCAATCCGGGCGCCGCCGACGGCACGTTTATCGTGAAGCGTGACTTCGACGTGAGCGCTGCCCATCTGCTTCTGAAGAGCGACAGCGGCGCCGCACCCTGGTGGGGAGGCGATGGGGGCATCACCGAGTACGACTTCGCCCTGGACGTTTACTTTCAGGTCCTCACGGTCACCGTGGCGGGCGGTGCGATCATGAATGCCACCTCGACGGAGGTCTTCGAGGGCACCTATGTGGCCGATCCACTCTGTCAGGTGCGCTACGGTCACACGGTGGGTATCTACGAGGGCGTCGGACTCACGTTGCCGCCGGATTATCCGTCGTTCGAGGCGGCTCTTGAGGGCGGCGAAATACTTCTTGGCGGGGCCTGGGGCACCGTCGAGGGTACCCGGTTCACTATCACGCCCGAGCCGGCCACGCTGGCGCTGGTGGGAATCGGCCTGGCAGCCATGGGGCTGCGGCGGCGGAAATAGGGCCAATCCAGAGAGAGAATTCAACCCCGGACGTCCCGAGCAGGGGCTTCCGGGGTCCTTTTTTGTGTGCCGCGCATGCCGGACGGTTCGGAGGTCTGAGTCCTCCGCCCAACCTGATGGAGGTGAAGGGCAAGCGACTCCCAAGGGCGTTGCCGCGAGGGCCTACTTATGTCAAGGCGCCCAATCTGCCGGTGCGCAGGCCCGCGGGGCCGGCGGCCTACGCGCTTTCCTTCATCGGCGCCGCTTCGGCGAGTACGGGTCACCGGGTGCGAACACCGGCGCCGGTAGGCGACGCTTGAAGGTTATTCCTCCGAGTCGTCCTCATTTCCGTACCTTTCCCTCATCACGCCCCCGAACTCCTCCGATAGCTCCTCACGATCCAAACCAGTTTCCTCGACCTCCTCGTCTAGTGATTTCCCAGTGTCGACCATGTCCTCAGCAGCTTCGCGCAATTCGTCATCGGGCCTCATGAACCATCACCTCCTTTCGCCTTTCACGGCCCCCCCCAGACTTCGCGCCGGGGCTTTATTTTCCTGAATTTCCCCTTGCTTTCCGGCCGATCTTGGGTATAGTGTTAGAAGCGACCAAGACAGTCGCAAGTGTGCGGCTGGTGAGGCGAAAGCCTCCTTGGCCGCTTTTTTTGCGCTCAAGGCCACTTCTTAATCCCGTAGCCCTTCAGCCGTCCCTTGCGTCGCCAGAACCGCTTCCAGATCGCTTTGAACTCATCGGTCTTCGCGCCGCGGACAATCTCCCTGTAGAAAACGTTGGTGCACACGTCCGCTATCTGCATCAGGTTAGAGGTATGCGACTTGGCGAAGAAGGTTCCTTCAACAATGTGGCGAGGGCTCAAGTGGGGCGACTGTGCCAGCAGGAACGACTGGAAGTGCCGCAGGTTGTCGTCGCTTTTCTCCTTCGTCGGGTCCAGGATGACAATGCCAGACCGGTCAGTCTGGTCATGCAGGAAAAAATTGTATCGCTCAAGGAGCAGTTCCAGCGAGCGGACCTCCGGCTTCACAAGCCGCTCGCCCTTGGCTGTGTCAACCAGCCGCTTGTCAATCGCAACGCCCAACAGCGTGATGTCCGTGTTTCCCCCCACAAGCGTCATCAGTTCGCTCATGAAGAATTGGCGCCGGTTCTGGTCCCATCCGACGAATGCGCCCTTGCCCCGCCGGATGTCCGACGCTCTAATCTCTGCGTCCCAAGTCAGGCCCCGGTTTCTCTTAAAGGACGTCAACCGGTCGTGCCACGCCTTCCACCTCCAGCCATGAATGATGACCCCCACCCTGGCAAAGTGCGTGCTTCCACCCCAGCCCTTCCATGTGCCCTTCCGAGGGTAACCCGGGTCGCCGGACTCGTCCGCAAACATCATGTGCATGTCATTGCCCCCACCTCTGCACGGCGAACAGCATGGCGTCGTAGAGCCGTTTCTCATCGCTTCCGGCAGCATACAGCACCGGGAGGTCGTTGGCCAGACGCAGCAAGTGTGGGCCGTGCAGCATCGCACCCCGCGCGGAACCGTTCGTCCGGAATCGGCCCGGGCGGAGCCGTGGGCTCAGGCACTTTCCTTCATCGGCGCCGCTTCGGCGAACAGGTCGGTCTCGCCGCGCACCACCTCGACCGTCACGGTGTAGCGGTAGCCCTTGGGCCGGTTCGGTAACTCGAACATCACGTCGAGCATCAGGTTCTCGACGGTGGCGCGAAGCGCACGGGCCCCCGTGTGTCGCTCCATCGCCTTGCGGGCGATCTCCCGCAGGCCATCGTCCGTGAACGCCAGTTCCCCCTCCTCCATTTCGAAGAACTTCTGGTACTGTTTGACGAGGGCGTTCTTCGGTTCGGTCAGGATGCGGCAGAGGGCCTCTTCGTCGAGCGGCATGAGCGGTGTGATGATCGGCAGCCGGCCCACCAGTTCCGGGATCAGGCCGTAGGCCGTCAGGTCGTCGGGCGTAACCTGCGGCAGGATCTCGCGCGTCCGCTCGAGCCGGTCGTCGGTGGCGTGCCGGCCTTCCGTGAAGCCGATGGCGCTGTGACCGATGCGGCGGGCGATGATGTCCTCCAATCGGTCGAACGTCCCCCCGCAGATGAACAGGATGTGCGTCGTGTCGATCTGGATGTACTGCTGCTCGGGGTGCTTGCGGCCGCCCTGCGGCGGGACGTTGGCGACTGTGCCCTCAAGCATCTTCAGCAGCGCCTGCTGGACGCCTTCGCCCGAGACGTCGCGCGTAATCGAGACGTTCTGGGTGGTGCGGCCGATCTTGTCGATCTCGTCGATGTAAATGATGCCGCGCTGGGCCGTGTCCAGGTCGAAGTCGGCCGCGTGGATCAATTTCAGCAGCAGGTTCTCGACGTCCTCGCCGACGTATCCGGCCTCGGTCAGCGTGGTGGCGTCGCCGATGGCGAAGGGCACGTTCAGGGTGTGCGCCAGGCTCCGCGCCATGAGCGTCTTGCCGCACCCCGTTGGCCCAATCAGGAGGAGGTTCGACTTCTCGATCTCGACGTCGTCCTCCCCCGTGTCGCCGAGGCTGAGCCGCTTGTAGTGGTTATGGACCGCCACCGAGATCGTTTTTTTCGCCAGTTCCTGGCCGATGACGTAGAGGTCGAGGAAGTCCTTGATCTCCTGCGGCGTGGGAATGCGGCCGATGTCAAGGGGGCGCGGCCCCATGCGGCGGCGCTCGGCCTGCACGACGGAACTACACAACTGGACGCAGTCGGCGCAGATGTACACCCCGCCTTGGCCCTCGACCAGCGGGCCCGTCTCGCGGTCGGTCTTTCCGCAGAAACTGCACGCGCCGCGCCGCCGCGGGCCACCCGTGCCACCGCTACGCTTCGCCATCCACCGGGCTCCTTTCCGAGTTGCCTTCCTCGGCACGCTTCTGGTTTATCGGCGTTTCCTGCCCGGCTTCTGAACCAGCCGCGCCCTTCGTCAGGCTCGCGCAGACGGTCTCGTACTCGGCCTGGGAGATCTCGCCTGCGTCGCGCCGGCGCCGAAGGTCCTCCAGGTCGATCCCGCCGCACGCCACCGACTTCCTCTGCATTTTCTGGCCCCAGATCCGCACCAGCGCCAGGATGGCGAAGATCGCGACGAGCGCCACGATGCCGAACAGCATGACCGGCATCAGGTGCTCCATCGAAAAGTCGATCGTCTCGGGCGAGTCCATCGGATGCCCCGAGAATCGGCTAGCGCAGAGCCCCCTCGGCCTTCGGTTTGCGCTGCATTAAGTCGGCGAGCGCATCCGGCGGAGGCTTGCCCTTGAAGAGCACCTCGTAGACCTCGTGGGTAATCGGCATCTCGATGCCGTGCCGCTCGGCCAACGCTGTAACGCTCCACGTCGTCCGGACGCCCTCGGCCTCGGCGAGGCCCATGTCCTCGAGGACCTCGTCCAGCGACCGGCCGCGCCCGATCTCCAATCCCACGTGGTGGTTGCGGCTGAGGCCGCTGACGCACGTCGTGACCAGGTCGCCCAGGCCCGCCAGGCCCGCGAACGTCTCGGCCCGCGCGCCCATGGCCGTGCCGAGACGGGTGATCTCCACAAGGCCCCGCGTCACGAGGGCCGCCACGGCGTTGCTGCCCAGTTCCAGACCGTGGCAGATGCCGGCCGCAATGGCGATGACGTTCTTCAGGGCGCCGCCCAACTCGACGCCGACCACATCGTCGCTGGTGTACACGCGGAACCACGGCGTGGCATACGCCTTCCGGACTTGGTCGGCGGCCGCCTTGTCGTCAGAGGCAACGACGACGGTCGCCGGTAACTCATTGGCGACCTCGCGCGCCAGACACGGCCCGCTCAAGACAACCATCCGTGGCGGGCCCGCAATCTTCTCGATCACCTCGCTCGGCCGGAGCAGGCTCTCGGTCTCGATGCCCTTGACCACCGAGACGTAGATCGGCTCTTGCGGCAAGGCGTTCTGGATGCGCTGGAGGACCTCGCGAAGGTACTTCGACGGGACGGCGATGACCACCAGGTCTGCTCCCTCGGTCACCTCCTCCGCGTCGGCCGAGACCACCAGGCCCTTCGGCAGCGGAAAGCCCGGGAGAAACCGCTCGTTGGTGCCGTCGCGGCGCATGGCCTTGGCGTGCTCCGGGAACGCCGACCACATCCGCACGCCGATGCCGTTCTGCGAAAGCAGGATGGCGCTAAGGGTGCCCATCGCGCCGTCGCCGATAATGGCTGCGTGATTGATCATGGTCTTACTTCCCAATTGAGGCCCGTCTTGCTACCCATCCAGTCAACCGTTCGCTTGAACACCGGGCACTTCACCTGTCCGCTCTCGCCGTAGAGAATCTCACGCACACCCAGCACCTTGCCGAGAATTGCTGGCGCATGTACTGTGTCTCGGTAGGCGCGTCCTCGGCCACGTCGGAACAAGGCTTGCACAACATGCTTCGGCGGGCGTTGCTGGTTCACGTCCTCAGGATTGGGCCAGACAGGTCTTTGACGCTGAACTCCCAGGTAATCATGCAACCGCCCTTCGGCAGCCAGCAGAAGCGTTTCCATGTCGTATCTGAAGGCTGTTGGCAAGAACCGCGTCATGGGCGCGTCGATCCTGTCCGGGCGCACGCCGTAGTCACTTTGCAGACTGTCCCTCACAAGAGCAGACTGAACTCCCTGAAGCTCCTGCAGATTGTCATGCTTGTACGCCGTTGTCGCGAATTGAGCATTCGGATAGAGGTCGGGAAGCCCCACTACTGCGTCGCGGTCATTGTTGACAAGCTTCTCCGCAGCTCTTGGCCCTATGTGGCTGAAGAACCTGCTTTTGCTCCCAAGCGGTATCACCTTGATTCCGTGCCTCTCCCCGCGAAGCCGCGCGCGCCAGTCTTCCCACAGTGCACCGAGCGCGCCGCGATCAGCCGGCCCCTCAACGAACACGAAGACCTTCATTCAGCAATGGCCTCCAGTTCACCGGACTTGTGCAGTTCGCCGAGGGTTTCGCCTTCGACGGCTTGCAGCATCTTGTGAAGGCTTTCGCGCGTTCCCGGCCGATACCACTTCGCCCTCGGCCCATCGCGCACCATGACGGCTACATCGTCCAAATCAAAGTTGTTCAACAGATCGGGGCTGTGGGTCGTGATTAGCACCTGCGTCTTCTCGGACGCGCTCTTGATCATGTCTGCCACGATCGGCAAAAGTCTGGGGTGCAGCCCGGCTTCCGGCTCGTCAATGGCTATCAATGGAGACGGAAGGGGATTCAGCAAGGCAGTGCCTAAGCAGAGAAACCGTAGCATGCCATCGGACAAATCCCACATTTCCATTCCCCGGCCCATCCCCTTTTCATGGACGCGCACTAGGACTGCCGGTGTAGCACCGAAAACAGTCTCGGCTGTGATTCCCTCGAACGAGGGATACGCCGCCCGAAGAGACTCGTTCAGTTGCTCTGCAGACTGTCGGTAACCGTGACGGGTCAGCACTTCGTGCAGGACCGTGCCAAGGTTTCGGCCATCGAACCAGAGGTACGTCTCCGGTCTGATGGCGGCGGGCTTGGTTCTCAAATCGGCCCCGGGGCCCACATTGAACCCAGGATAGAACGCGATATTTGCGAAGAGAACCCGAACACGAGAGGCAAGCCCAAGTACCTTGTGCACGGGAAATCGCATCTGCGCCAGTTGCAGGCTTTGCTCTTGCTCGATGTGTGCCGGCGCCATCGTGAGATCTTGTTCTGCTTCCTCGTCCTCAAATCCAGGCAGAACGGCGGTCTGGTCTGAATCCCCTTGTTGGGAGAGCACCTCCTCAATAGGCACGAGGCGATGCTGCCGGAAGTCATAGATCATTGCGCGTGAGCGGGTTACCTCAAGGTATTTGAAGGGAGTCTTGTAGTCCTTGTCCAAAGGTTCGGTAGTACGCAGCACCTCATAGACCGGAAGAACTTCCCCCGTTCGCTTCCCCTCGATCTGCACCTCGTAGGTCAGTCTCCGACTGCCACGGTCCGAAGTACGCGGTCGCTTCCCTGAGTTCCTTGGCTCTTGAAATTCAACCTTCCACCCAAATCGCATCTCGCTCTCAGAGGCACTTGGAATCGAGAATATTCCGCCGTGCATGTCGAGGGCCCGTTGCAGGGGAAACTGAGCACAGTCGCCGATGCAACGAAGACAGTCAATCAGCGTGCTCTTGCCGGTAGCGTTCGCCCCAATGACCACCGTCAACTGTCCCAGATCGGCATCGAATCCATCCAACAGCCGGTATCCGTCTATCTGTAGCCGGTTGATCATATTAGGCCTCCGATCCCAAACTGAGGCTTTAGACGACTCTCTTCTACCCTGTCCGGATGGCCGCGTCCAGATAATGATACGGGGTGTCGTCCTTCGAGGCCATCTCGCGGATGCCGCACGGTTTCTTGAGAATGCCCTCGAGATCCATCGACGCACGTGCCCAGCCTCACCCGGCGGGGCCTCGCCCAAACGGGTCCGGCTGCCTTCCGCCTCTGCGTTCCACTATACCGCGGCGCTGCCGGGTGGTCAACGGCCTTGGCCGCACGGTGTGGGAAGCGCCACAGACATCGTACCCCCCTGGTGCGGATTGTGGAGGTGGGTCTGGTGAAGATGGGACAGGTGTCGTCGGACGGGACGGAGGTGCGTGGGAACGCGTCGAAACACAAGGCGATGAGTTGCCGCACTCAGGGCGGCGGGGTGCTTTGGCGAGAAAAGTTCCAGCCTTGAGGATGTGCTTGACGATCCCGCTGTTTGGCGATACGGTGTACTCGTGCTGCAAGAGCGGCGACACTTCGTGCAGCACGCGGGAGTGGTCGTGGAACTACCTGTGAGCGGTGGCGGTTGTCGTTGAGGAAACTGAGTGCGGCGAAGTCAACGGCGCGGCTCACATAAGCATCTGAGGTCAAAGGCCTTGCAGGTGCGGAGAGGTGCCGGAGTGGTCGAACGGACCGGTTTCGAAAACCGGCGTGGCCGTTATGGTCACCGTGGGTTCGAATCCCACCCTCTCCGCCATATCTGAAAGGCATGTCACAAGTTCCTGTACTTCGGGGACTTGCAGCGTTTTCTCGGTTCTTGACTGTCCCGTTGCCTGTTCGCGGCGATCCTGGAACGGATACGCCGGTTGGCGGCACTTCGCCACCGAGCGCCGGTCCCGGCGTGACGGGACCGGGCCACCTTCGATTCAGCCAACGGACGCTGGTCGGAGGCGTTGTGCGCGGAGGATCCACCATGGCCGCGTAAGCGTGGCCGCCGGTCACGGCACCCTGGCAGTGCGAGCCTGCCGTGGCTTGACCGCGAGCCGCGGTCGCTCGGAATGACACCACGCTAAACACGTGCCGCTGACGATATACAGAGTCGCATCAGTCCTTCAGGAACTTCCGCCAGTCCTGCCCTCCCGCCAGCCAGGCGAGGTTGAAGCGGGCCACGGCGATGCTTTCGTAGAGCCTCTTCCGCCCTCGCTCGAAGAGCAGGTAGATGGTGCCATTCTTGCTCGCCGCCAGCGACGAGTAAGCGCTGGGGCCTTTGTAGACCAGCCGCTTCAGCGGCCAGGTCTTCGCGCCGTCGAAACTGGCCCACACCGTCATCTTTACGCGCGAGCCGCCGGGGTTGTCGGGCGTGCTGAACAGCAACACGTCCTTGCCCCCGGTGGCTTCCAGGGGCATCCGCACGAGGCCCGCGTTGCAGCCATAACTGGGCTTGGTGCCGTACTTGAAGTAGAAGGGCTGGCCGACCTCGTAGAGGTGTTCGGCCACCTGCCAATCGGTCCACATGTGGCCGCCGTCGTAACTCCAGGCGATGCGGCGGCGATGGTCGACGGCCATGTGGCAGCGGGAGTTGTAGTAGATGTGGCCGTTGGATAGTTCGGCCAGCGTCCCCTCGCCCGTGCCGCTCTGCACGGGGGCGCTGGTCTGCCAGGTCTTTCCGCCGTCGTCGCTGTAGATCGCGCAGTTGTGGTTGTACGGCCACCACTCCTGGTTGTTGTTGCCCCTGGGAGGCTGCAGGCGGGCGGGCATGAGCAGGCGGCCCTTGTGCTTGCCGTGACGCAGCGTGATGCCCGACTCCGACGCGCCGGTGCCGGCCGGGACGCCGCTGTCGGGGCTGCCGTAGCCGGCCGCGTTGGATCTGACCACGATTTTTTCCCTCTGCCACGTCTTGCCGTGGTCGCGGCTTCGCCACAGATGGCCTTGGCGTGGGCAGACCACCAGCACGTGGCCGGTGGTATCATCCACGATCGCGTTGCCCGAGGCCTTGGGGCCGACCACCTGCACCTCCGCCCAGGTCTTGCCGCCATCGTCGCTGCGGCGGAGCAGCCGACAGGACTTCGCAAAGGCCAGGACCGTTCCGTCGGCAGCCACCACGATCTTCGGCCCGCGCACCGCCTCGAAGAGGTCCCGCACCTCGAAGACGGGCGTGCCTTCGGGTTCCGTCGCGTTTTCTGCCATGCACCGGCCGGCCAGAACACACAAGCAAAGTGCGAGCGTGGCCCATGTCGTCCGTTCCACTTTCTGTCTCCTCACTTTGGCCCGGCGATTGACCTGCCCCCGATTCTTGTGCCAGGCGTTATGAGAGAATCGGTTGTTGATACACATCGTAATCCCACCCCTCTTCTTCAACGATGTGCCCCGGCCGACTTGCAGCCGAACTCGAGGGGAGTTGGCGGTCGGCCAGTGATGGTCAGGCAAAAGAGCGAAAATAAGAGCGTTAATGAGAACAATGATCGCATTTTGATGCCTTTGTTCGACTAAGAAAAGGGGGCAGGCTACTTTAACCGGCCTTTCGCAGGTTTTCAGGGTACTGCGGGTAGGTGGGAGAAGCAAGGAAGATGAAAGCGAGGCGGCCCGTCCTGCCGATGAGATCGTTGCAAAGCGGCTCTTATCGGAGGCCTGGCCGTGGCTCGCTATTGCGTCTGATCGTCATTTCTGGGCGTGGTCTTGAGCGTTCGCCTGGCGTTCTCGAAGCGGTCGTGGCCGTACCTGGCCGCCTGCGCGGTGCCGTGGCTTCTCTGCGCCGGCCGGCGGTGCGTGACGCGTCCGGCGGCGTTGGGGTCTCATCCTTATCCGTGCAGTCACGCGTCCGGGACGCGAGAACACGAAGAAAGATCTTGGCGCAAGCGGGGGGCAGTGTAATGCTCGATAAATCGCCCGGCAGCGGAGCCGGGCAAGGCCATGTGGAAAATTCCGGTTCAGACCTACGAGTTGAAAGAGCAAGCGGACACAAGGAGCGGCTATGACAGGTTCAAGACGTGATTTTCTGAAGACCGCCGGTTTGGGTGTCTGTGGAGCAACTCTTGCCGGGGCCGTCTGCCCCGGGCCGCGGTCAGCGGTCGCGGCCGGAGAAAAGTCCGCGAAGAGACCGAACTTCATGTGGCTTATTTCCGAAGATAACTCGGTCCATTACTCCAATCTCTACTTCGAGACGGGGGCCGAAATGCCGCGCATCAGCGAACTGGCAGATGCCGGCGTGATATTCAATCACGCGTTCTGCGTCGGTCCCATCTGCTCCGTCGCGCGCTCAGCGCTTGCCACGGGATGTTATGGTTCCAGGATCGGAACGCAGTACCATCGCAAGATCAAGACTGTGCCCCTGCCGGACGATGTTAAACCGACCTATGCCATGATGCGTGATGCCGGCTACTACACGTCGTGCACAAAGACCGACTATAATTTCAGATCCAAGGATTCCGACTGGCACTCAAGGAAAGATTGGCGGGAAAGGGCCAAGGGGCAGCCGTTCTTCCATAGTCGGTCATTCCCTGTCTCGCATGAGTCAAGGCTTCAGGGAGCCCATAAGGGCGGAACGGATGAAAACATCTTTGTCTCACCGCGTCATCCGGACACTCCGCTTTTCCGACAGACCAACCAGGCGTACAACCGGATCATGGTAAAGATGGACGCCGAAATCGGCGCGGTCGTCGATGATCTCAAGAAGGACGGACTGCTCGAAGACACGTTTATCTTCTATTTCGGCGACAACGGCGGCGTTCTGCCCGGCAGTAAAGGCTATGCCTACGAGGTCGGACTGCACGTACCGCTGGTCGTGCGTATTGCCGAGAATTGGAAACACCTGGTCGACTTGAAGCGCGGTACGCGCGTGGACGGCTTCGTGGATTTCACCGACTTCGGCGCCACGATCATGCACCTGGCCGGCATCACGCCGCCGCCGGGTGTCGACGGCAAAGCCTTCATGGGCCCGGGCATCACCCTGGCCGACCTCAATAAACGCGATGAAGCATATGGAATGGCC
The DNA here is from genome assembly GCA_030602705.1 of Planctomycetota bacterium. Taxonomy (GTDB): domain Bacteria; phylum Planctomycetota; class Phycisphaerae; order FEN-1346; family FEN-1346; genus JAUVZF01. Next base: position 37,397 of record JAUVZF010000016.1, on the reverse strand, counting down.
GACCGATTCGGCGCGAAATGCGATTTCGTCCGCACCCTGCGCAAGGGCAGGTACAAGTACATGCGAAGTTATCAGCCGTTTAACTTCGACAGCCTGCAGAATAACTACCGCTACAGGATGGCTTCATACAGGGAATGGCGCGACCTGTACAAGGCGGGCAAGCTGAACCCTGTGCAGAGCCAGTTCCACGAGGCGCGCGACCCGGAAGCCCTGTACGACGTGCAACAGGATCCGTACGAGACCGTCAACCTCGCGAAAGACCCGGCCCATGCCGATACGCTCAAGAGTATTCGTGCGAGGTTTACTGAATGGGTCAAGGGAATGCCTGATCTCAGTTTTTACCCGGAGAGCCACTTGATTAAGGCGGCATTTAAAAATCCGGTAAAATTCGGGCAGGAACAAAAGGATGAAATCGGAGAACTGGTTGATATTGCTGACCTGTCTCTACTTCCTTTCAAGAAGGCAAAGAAGGGTGTCGATGCGGCTCTGAAATCGGACAACCCCTGGAAACGGTATTGGGGGCTTATAGTTTGCAGCAGTTTTGGGAAGGATGCTTCCTGTTTCATTAAGGATGCGAAGAAGATTGCAGCGGATGATGCCAACCTGCTCGTCCGCACGCGGGCCGCGGAGTTCCTCGGCCTCGTTGGCGCGCAGGATCCACAACCGGTCATCATGGACGTTCTTGCAAAGAGCAGCGACAGCACGGAAACACTGCTCGTTCTCAATACCGTGGTTCTTCTGCGCGACGGAAAGCCGGGATACAAGTTCAAGATCACGGCCGACTCGGTGAACGCTAAAGGCGGTCAGGTCCCCAAGCGCCTCGAATACCTGGCAGGCAAGTAGCCCGGTCCGAAACTCGGCGTGGCGGTCGTCGGCTGCGGGGGGATGGGTGGCTACGGCGTCGACCAGGCCTGTCGGGAGCGGCCCGTCTCCACGACGCGTCCGCGCACGGCCCTTAACTTCGACATGCGTGACGCGCCGCCGTCACGGGTCCGGAACAGGGCGATCTCGTCGGAGAAGGGGTTGTTGTGCCTGTTGGCGCCGGGTTGAAGGGAGGGGAAGTTCCCGCGGAACCCCACGCAGGAGACAGATGTAAACCGCTTGCCGGTCACGCCCACGTAGTAGGCCGTCGAGTGGGTCGGATACCAGAGCGGGGGCGAGCCGATCCGCCAGCCCTTGAACGGATCGATCGGCTTCGCGGTGGCAATGGTGCTGACGTGCTCGACGGCCGGCTTCGCGAGGAGCGTGGCAAAGGGAATCCGGAAAGCGTATGATCTTGCGGTTGCGGAAATGTGCCGGCGCACCGGGCAAGGAAACCCGCATGAAGAAACGCGTGATCTCGACGGCAGTGTGTCTGCTTCTGGCGGCAATCGCAGCCAAGGCGGCGGAGCCTCCGGCGTCATCGGCGTCGTCCGTCCTCTGGTACCGCGCGCCAGCCAAGAAATGGATGACCGAGGCGCTGCCCATCGGAAACGGCAGCCTGGGCGCCATGATCTTCGGCGGCCTCGACACCGAACGCATCCAGTTCAACGAAGACAGCCTCTGGACCGGCGACGAGAACCCCTCCGGCAACTACAAAACGATGGGGGCCTATCAGACCTTCGGCGACGTGACCATCGAGTTGAGCGGCGGGCAGAGCGACTGCCGCGATTACCGCCGCCAACTCGACATCCACGAGGCCGTCGCGGGCGTCGCGTACACCGCGGGCGGCGTCCGGTACCGGCGAGAGTACTTCTCCAGTTACCCGGACCAGGTGATGGTGTTTCGCCTCACCGCCGACAAGCCCGGCCACTACACCGGCAGCGTCCGGCTGACCGACGCCCACGAGGCCACGATCGCCGCCGGGGAGGGCAGGCTGACCGCCTCCGGCGCCCTGAAAAACGGTCTCGCATATGAGGCCCAGGTGCTGGTCGTCAACGAGGGCGGCAGCGTGCAGGCGGCCGATGGGGCCATCGGCTTCCGAAACGCCGACGGCCTGACCATCATCCTGGCCGCCGGCACGAACTACGCCAACCGGCACGAACAGAAATGGCGCGGGCCACACCCGCACGAGCGGCTCACTCGGCAGGTGAACGCCGCAGCGGCCAAGCCCTATGAGACGCTCCGCGCCCGTCACGTCAAGGACTACCAGCATCTGTTCAACCGCGTCGCGTTGGACGTGGGGCGAACGGAAGAGCAGGTCGCCGCCCTGCCGGCAGATGAGCGTCTCGCGGCGTATCGGCGCGGCGGGAAGGCCCCGGAACTGGAGAACCTGTTCTTCCAGTTCGGCCGCTATCTGCTGATCTCCTGTTCCCGCCCGGGCAGCCTGCCTGCCAACCTTCAGGGCCTCTGGAACGACAAGAACAATCCGCCGTGGCACAGCGATTACCACGCCGACATCAACGTCGAGATGAACTACTGGCCGGCGGAGCCATCCAACCTGTCGGAGTGCCACGAGCCGCTCCTCGATTTCCTGCGAGACCAATACGAGCCTTGGAAGAAGGCGACAGCGGCGGCCAAGGAGTTCAGGCTCGACTCCAAGCCCGTGGGCGGCTGGACGGTCCGTTATTCGCAGAACATCTATGGCGGCCTCGGCTGGCGGTGGTATCCGCCCGGCAACGCCTGGTATTGCCAGCATCTCTGGGAACACTACGCCTTCACGTTGGACAAGGATTACCTGAAGAACGTCGCCTACCCTATCCTCAAGGAGGCCTGCGCGTTCTGGGAGCAACGCCTGACGGCGCTGCCGGACGGTCGGCTCGTGGCGCCTAAGGGATGGTCGCCGGAACACGGACCCACCGAAGATGGTGTGTCGCACGAGCAGCAACTGATCTGGGACCTGTTCACCAACACCATCGAGGCCGCTGATGCGCTCGGGATCGACCGGGAACACCGCGACAAGATTGCCGACATGCGCGACAGGCTGCTCGGGCCCCGGATCGGCAAGTGGGGGCAACTCCAGGAGTGGATGGTGGACCGCGACGACCCGAACGACCATCACCGTCATGTTTCCCACATGTTTGCGGTCTTCTCGGGAAGACAGATCTCGCCGGCGGCGACGCCCGAGTTGTCAGCCGCAGCGGCGAAATCGCTCTCGGCGCGCGGCTCCGAGGGCGACGTGGGGTGGAGCAATGCCTGGAAGGTGGCTCTCTGGGCTCGGCTGCTCGACGGCGAGCAGGCCTATGGGTATTACGCCCGCCTGGTCGGCCGCAACGCCTTTCCCAACTTCTTCAACGCATGTTGGCCTGGCAGAGTTTTTCAGATCGACGGCAACTTCGGCGGCACCGCCGGTGTGTGCGAGATGCTCCTTCAGAGCCACCTTGGCCTGGTCCATCTCCTGCCCGCGCTGCCGAAGGCGTGGTCAACCGGCTCCGTCAAGGGCCTGCGTGCCCGCGGCGGCTTTGAGGTGGACATCGTCTGGAAAGAAGGCAAGTTGACGCAGGCCGTCGTCCGCTCGCTGGCCGGCTGCCCGTGCACGGTGCTGGCCCCGACTCCGGTAACCGTGCATGCTGACGGCGAGACTCTCAAAACACAGCCAGGCCCGAATGGGAGCGTCCGCTTTGCCACTCGCAGCGGGGGTACGTATGTCATCCGGCCCAAGGAGGAACCTCGTGGCAGCAGGTAGGGCCGTCACCGGGGGTGGAATCGATGGGAGTGGAGATGCGCAGCCAAGTGCTCGTGAATTGCCCTAGCCGGTGAAGTAGAGGTAGACTGCAGCGATGATGCTGAGGATGATGATCGTGTGGACCACGTCCCACTTGTTCCACGTTCTGCGGGTCTCTTCCTTCCCGGTGGCGGTCACGGTGGCGAACGTGAGTCCCTCGATTTTTTCGGCCGGCGGCCTGGAGGTCAACAGGCTCACCACGACCATGATGATGACGCTGATGGCGAAGAGAACGAGGCAGAAGTATAGGAAGTTGAACGTGCCGAACTCAATGAGGAAGGTAGGCAGGCTGGGCGCCACCGATTCCACTCCCGCCAGGATCTGGACCGCCAGTTTGGCCATGCCGAGGATGAAGCCGCAGATCATCCCCGCGACGGCCCCCGCGCCGTTGATGCGACGGAAGAACACGCCCAGGAAGAAGGCGGCCGTAATCGGCGGCGCCAGGTAGGCCTGCACGGTCTGAAGGTACTCGTAAAGCGCTCCCGAGACGTATTTCATCACGGGAATCCAGACGATGCCGAGCACCACGATCACCGCCGTGGCGATGCGTCCCACGCGAACGAGCGTCCGCTCCGATGCCTCCGGGCGGAGTTTCTCGTAGATGTCCACCGTGAACAGCGTCGAGCACGAGTTGAACAGCGACGAGAGGGAACTCATCAGGGCCGCCAACAGACCGCCCACGACCAGACCCCTCAGCCCCACCGGCAGCAACGTCTGCACCAGTACCGGGAACGCCTGGTCCGGGCTTTCCAGTTGGAGTTTTCCGGACTGGGCCAGCGCGTAGGCGATCATCCCCGGCACGATGAAGATGAAGACGGGCGAGAGTTTCAGGTACGCGCCGAAAATCGTGCCACGGCGAGCCTGTCGCATGTTACGGGCCGCCAGCGTCCGTTGGACGATGTATTGGTCGGTACACCAGTACCACAGGCCGACGATGGGCGCGCCGAAAAGGATGCCCGCCCAGGGGAAGTCGGGGTCGCTGGCCGGCCGCCACAGGTTGAAGTACTGGCTCCCGCACGCTTCGCGCAACTCCCCCCAGCCGCCGAGCGCCGAGAGGCCCATGATCGTGACGACGACCGACCCGACGATCAGCACAACCGCCTGCAGGGCGTCGGTGTAGACGACGGCCCGAAGGCCGCCGAGTACCGTGTAGATGCCGGTCAGCACGACGACGCTGACGGCCCCGACCCAGAAATTGTCGAGCGGGCCGAACGTGCCTTGCGGCAGCAGCGTGGCGAAGACGACGCCCCCTGCGTAAACCGTCACGCTTACCTTCGTGAACACGTACGCCACGAGGCTGACCAGCGACAGGATCCATCGCGACGCCGAGTTGTACCGCCGCTCGAGGAACTCGGGCATGGTGTACACGGCGGCCCGGCTGTAGAACGGCACGAACACCCAACCCAGGACGAGCAGGCACCATGCGTGCAACTCGTAGTGGGCCATGGCCATGCCGCTCTTGGCGCCCGAACCGGCCAGCCCGACGATGTGCTCCGACCCGATGTTCGACGCGAACAGCGACGCCCCGATGACGAACCAGCCGATATTGCGGCTGGCCAGGAAGTAGTCCGCCGCCGACCGCTGCCGCCTTGACGACCACCAGACGATCACAACCAGGGCCAGGAAGTAGAGGCCGATGACGATCCAGTCCCAGGTTTCCAATCCGGCCATTCCGTGCCTCCGTCAGCGTCTCCAGATTCGCGAGGCCGCGCGGCTGCATACCCGGCCGAGCGATTCGTCTCCGGCGACCCCATTCTCGCCGGCCGCACCCGCGATGCAAGCCGAATCACCGGCAGCGCGGTGCCGGCTTCGGGCGACGGCCTGGCCTGATGCTTCAAGGAGGCATCGACGGATTGCGATGAGGGGGTTTGTGGCGGGCAAGATGGTGGTGGATGCGGTGTGGGGCGAGTGTCGGCTTGCGGCGGATTAGGGCTTCCGGACCCGCGCAGTTCCTTTCACGTGCTACTTTGTCAACTTCCCTCCGATCCGGGTAAGTGGTAGCGCGGCGGCCAATCCTGGCCGCCGGCGAACCGCGCAGGATTCCTGTCGGACCGGTTAGTCCTCCTCTTCCTCGCGGCGGGGCCGAGGGCCGTCCCGGCGGTTGGCCGACGGACGGTGTGTGGTAGGCCGTTGAGACTCCGGCCTTTTCTCCACACGCGGACTCGGCGCAGGCGCGGGGGCAGTCGGCCGGCGGATCGGGGCCACCGTGACCTTCTGAGGCTCAGGCCGTTTCACCACGCGCGGAGCCGGCGCAGGCGCGGGGGCGGTTGGCTGACGGACGGTGCGTGTGGTAGGCCGTTGAGACTCCGGCCTTTTCTCCATACGCCGACTCGGCGCAGGCGCGGGGGCCGGCGGCCGGCGGACGGTGGGCGCGCTGGGCCTTTGAGGCTCGGCCCTTCTCTCCGCGCGGGGTGCCGGGGCGGGCGCCGGGGCCGTCTGTCGAGGGGCCGTGAGCGGCCGAGTGTTAGGTTCGCTCTTCGCGCGCGGCGTTGTGAAGGGCCGGAGCCGATCTCGCTCGAACACGCGTGCCGCGGGGCGTGCGACCGGCGGGGCCGCAGCGGCCCGATCGCGAGAGCTGCTGTCGGTTCGCGCGGACGTAGCGGGGGAGGTCGTCCTGACGGCCGGGGCGATTCGCGGCGTCGCGGCGGCGCGCCTGCGGATATCGCTCTCGCGTTCGCGCGGCTGGCGGGTCGTCCCCAGGAAGACCTGCCTGTCGGCCTGGCGCACGTTTCCAGACGGCACCGGCGTCCGGCGAGATGCCACGTCGGCGAAGGGCGCTGCCAGGGCGTCGCGGGCACGTTCAGGGTGCCGGCGCAGTTCGGCCCGTTGCGCTGCCAGCGTGCGAGGCGGACGGGATTCGTGGCCTGCGGCACGCCGGGCGTACTGTCGGCGGAGGTCGTCCTCCCACCGCGGGTTCTCGCGGAGGTGGCGCCATCGCATGTGTGCGCCGATGGGGTCGTACCAGCGACGGTCTCTGCGGTACTCGAACCACGGGTGGATTCCCACGCGGGCGTACCGCGAATCATAGTAGTCTCCGAAGTAGTAGTGGCGGTACCGCGGCCGAGCGAAGAGGCTGGTGATCAGAATCTCCAGCCGGATGACAATCGACGGTGTGTAGACAAAGGTTGGCCGCGTGCAGAAGGCCAGGTCGCACGCGACGGGCGCGAAGAGCACGCCGCGCGCGCCGATCGTGTAGTCCCAGTAGCCCTGGCAGAAGACGTAGCCGCGCGGCGTCCAGGCATAGTAGGCGGGGATCCAGATCCAGTCGGTCGTTCCGGCGGCCCAGAACCCCGGCCGCCAGGCGTAGCGGCCGCCTTGGCGGATCCAGCAGCCCTGCACCCACATGGCGTCGGGCGTGGGGGCAATGCCGACGGGCCCCGCCTCAAGGGTCGGCGGCGGGGCGGGCAGGTACTCGATGGGCTGGGCTGCGGTGGCCAGCCAGAAGCCGGGCACCCACTGGTATCCGGCGGGGGTGGGGTTCCAGTATCCCGGCACCCAGCGGGTGTTGGGAGGCGGCACGCGCCAGATGCCGCTGAGCCAGATGAAGTTGTTGCGGTCGTCGTCCCACGCCCAGTAGCCCGGGATCCACAGGGCGCGGGCATCGGGGGGCTCGAGCGCGGGCGGGGCTTCCTGAAGGGGCGCGGGCGGTTCGTAGGGGACGACGAGCGTCGGACACTGGTCCATGGACACCGGTTCGGCGAAGGCCTCGTGGACCGGCCCGCGGGTCAGGACTTCGACGCCGGGCTGGGGGGCCGCTTCTGTGATCTGCGCATGGGTCGGCGCCGGCGGCGGCGCGGGCAGCGCGGGGTAGCCATGCGATGCCGCACCCCTCGCGCTGTTGCAGCCGCCGAGGGTCGCGAGCGCCGCGCCGATGGCGAGTGCAGCGATTCTGCGTGCGTTCATGGCAGGTCCTCCTGCGCAGAGTACCGATTTCGGTTGCCGGAGGCCCGACGCAGCCTGGTGGCTGTCTGCGCCAGGCGGGCGGCCGGAAACGCCTTCCGGCCTTCCTCCCATTGCAGACGACCGCGAACTGCATTCATTCTGGCGATAATTCCGGGATGTGAACAGTCTGTGTCGCCGGCGCCTAATCCTGGCCGCCGCGCGGCCCGTACGGGCCGCGCTATCCTCATGGGGAGCGATGCGAAGTTGACAAAGTGACTCACGGTGTTTTCGGCGGGAAGTTCTCCGGCAGCCACGTCGGCAGGTTCGCGATCGAGGCGCGAGCTTTTTCGCTCGTCGGCACGCGCCACGCCTGGAAGAACGGCCCCAGGTTCCGTCCGACGGTCCGCGAGAGGCGGACCATCCACTGGTCGCGTTTCTCGTCATCGCTCCTCGGGCGCTCGTTCCTCGGCAGGTTGCGATACTCGGCGAAGACCTTCTTGAAGGCGTCCCAGCCGAAGGACTCTTTGAGTTGGATGTACATGATGAGGCCGAGGAACGGGTCGCGTTTCCACTTCTTCTCAAAATCCGGGGCGGCGAAGTAGGTCTTCATCTTGCGGGCGCGGGCCTTATCGGAAATCGAGCCGTGCGCCTTCGTCGGCTCCATGCCGCACACCGTCTCAAAGACGTACATCGTGAACAGGTTGACGGTGACCTCGCCGGTGCCGCCGAACGTCCAGTCGCGTGACTGGTGGTTGTGGCCGGTCTCGTGGAACAGGCCCCACACGCCGCCGTGCTTGTTGGCGGTCATGCGGGCTTTGTCCACCATGACCGGCGGCATGTCGAGCAGCGTCATGATGGGGTAGCCCGCGTGCATGTACCCCGCGCTGATCTGCACGTCCGGCACGTACCGCTCCGGCCGGGGGCGGTCGAGCGGCCGGGCGGCCAGTTCGGCGCAGGCGTCCATCACGCGGTCCCAGAAGTCCATGACGTCTTTCGGGTCGTCGAGGCCGCGGACGACCTTCGAGGGGAGCGTCAGGACGATCTTCTTCGTCACGAGTTCCGCCCACGGGGCAGGGCGGCTGCGAATCGCTTCGCGCCACTGCTTGAGGTCGGTTACCCCGTGGACGTAATACGGGGCCTCGACGGCGCCGCGGATCGTCACCTTGATCGTTCCGAGGTCGCATTCGCGCGGCACCACGACGTACACCAGGCCGCCGAAGGCGTTGGCCGCGCGCGTCGTCGGGCCGTCAATCGGGAACTGCCGGCAGATCTCCGGCGCCCGGCGCCATCGGTCGTGACGCCACAGCCGGTCCTTGTGTGCGCCGATGCGGACGGCCAGTTTCTTCCCCGCCGCCGTTTTGGGTACCGTGACGGTTATCACCTTGCCGGGCGCGGCGTAGAGGCCGGTGCTGTGCCAGTCGCTGACCCGTGTGTCGATCTGGAGCGTGCGTGTGACGCGCTTGGCGTCGGCCGGCACGGCGCCGGGGAACTCAACTGCGGCGGGGTGTGCGCGGACCTTTTCGGGCGCGGCACGCTTCGTCTCCTGAACCTGCAAGGTGAGAAGCAGGCGGCCAAGGGGGTTCTTCGACGTCAGCGGACGCTTGGCTGTCGGGACGGTGTCGGCCTGGTGCGTCTTTTCGAGGCGGCGCAGTCGCGGCAGGAGCAGTTTGTCGCTGGCGGGAAGCGACCGGACCGCACGCATGACGACCGCCGCCGCCTGGGCGGCGTCGGAGTCGCTCAGCGGCTTCTTGCCCCCCGCGTGTGACTCAAGGGCATCGAGCGCCCGCCGGGCCTGAACCAGCAGCGGCGGGGCCACGCCGACGAGCAGGACCTCGACATCCTTGGTGACGGCGCCGGCCCGGCCGGCGGCCAGGAGCATGAGGGTTGCCGCGAGATACCGCATTTTCATGTCGTCTCCCTTTGGAATGCCTGACGCCGTGCTACCCCTTACCTGAAGCGGCGCAAAGTTGACAAAGTAGCGTTAGAAACTGTTTCATGTCCCTTGAGTGGCGGGTGTCCCCACCCGCTACCCCGCTTGGCCGCCTTTCTCGCGGCGGGTCCGGAGACCCGCCGCGCACATGGTGTAACAGCCCCTTAGCGCCGGCGGGTCGCCCAGTTTACTTGCGGGTAACCGTGACGTCCACGTTTCTCTTGCCGACGGGCATCCGTGCGTTCCTTATGCAGACGTCTATACTTTGTGTCACCACCGTATCGATGCCGTGCGGTGTTAGTTGTCCGCGGCGCTGGCGAGTTTCGGGTCGGGGCGGAACTCGGGGTCGTCTTTCCACTTGAGGTTCTTCTTGCCCTCGTAGACGCCGTAGAAGGGCGCGTTGGCGTCGATCCAGGTCACAAGGCGGGCGAATTCCTCGCGGGTCAACTTCACCTTGCTGTGCCCTTTCAGGATCTGGTGGACGATCTTACTCTTGTGCGAGCCGAACGTGAGCGGCGGCTCGGCCGGGATGTAGGCGTCGCGCGGGTTCACGTCGATGTTGTTGATGAGTTTCCTGTTGATGAGGTTTTCGTAGGAGCGGCTGAAGAGTTTGGTCATCTCGCCCGTAAGGTCGAGTTTGCCCTTTGGCTTTGCGCCGCTGTGGCACTTGACGCAGTGCTTGTCGAGGATCGGCTGAACGTCCACGGGGTAGTGGACCATGCGTGGCCCGGTCTCGCCGGGCTGCGGTACGGGCGCGCGGGCGGGCCGGCCGAGCGCTGTGACGCGGCGGGCGACCGGGGCGTGGTTGCGCGGCTCGTGGCAGCCGATGCACGAGCGCCGCTCGCCGGGCATCAGGTTCACCAGCGTCCGCATCCGCTGCAGTTCCATGAAGTTCTCATCGAGCGCCTGGAAGTACAGGTTCTTCTCGGCCGGGACCGTGAAGTAGGCCGACCCGTCCTCCTCGACCGGCACGATGCCCCAGACCTTCTTGACGGTGAAGTGGCCTTTGAGGCTGACGGCCGGGTTCTGGAGGCCCATCGAATCGCCCTGCACACGCGCTTGCCAGGAGGCGTCCCAGGGTTTCGGCACGTCTTCCATGACGCGGACGTACTTGACGCGCCCGCGCTCGATGCCCGTCATTCCCTGGTACACGTCGACCATGACGAGGGTGGCGTCCGCTGCCGGGATGGGCGTCTCGGTTGCGGGCGGCACCCGGCACGGCACACGTCGCGGCCGCAGCGGCATCGGCTGGAAGCACGACATCTGGGGGTCGCGATAGGCGAGTTCGCGGTTGCCCTCGTCATCCAGCAGGTAGAGGCCATAGCCTGCGGGGGCCTTGTGGCTGGCCTCGGGGTTGTAGGCGACGAGATACAGCCGCTCCGACAGCGGCCAAGGCTCCTTGTAGTAGCCCTTGTTCTTGGTCGGGTAGCCGCCGTGGCCGGGGTAGCCGATCTCGGGCGTCAGGTTGGTCATGGCCTCGGGCGTCAGTTGCGTGATGTGCGTGTCGATGAGGATGACCGGGCCGACGGCCAGCGGCATGTGCGGCGCCCCGACGGCCACAAAGCGGTGGGTGCCGGGAACGCTGCGGGCATCGATCAGCGTGGCGGGCCGGCGGACGTTGTTCTTATAGACGTGCATCGACTGGCTGCCGTCCGGATGCATCGACCAGAGGCTCTGCACGTCGCCGCAGCCCTTGTCCACGTACTCCCACCGCGTGTAGATGACCCGGCCGTCGTCGCAGACGGCGGGGGTGAACTCGTTGGTGGTGTTGCCCGAGACGGGGTGGATGTTGCGGCCGTCTGAGTCCATCACGTGGATTATCGTTGTGGTGAAGGCGTTGTGGCAGAGCACCGCCCGCTTGACCCGCGTCGAGACGAACATGATCTTGCCGTTCGGCAGGTAGCACGGGTCCATGTCGTCGTACCCGTGCCGGTAGGCCTTGATCATCTCCTCTTCGTCGGCGCCGTCGCGGGTCAGTTGCCGGAGGCCCTTGCCGTCGATGCCGATCTCGTAGATTCGGTAGCCCTTGTCGGGCTTCTTGTAGGCGAAGACGATTTTTTTTGCGTCGAACGAGAGGTCGAACCGCCCGAACAGGCCGCCGTCAAGTTCGGGGGCGATCTCCGTCACCACCCCGCCCGGCGCGGCGGGCGAGAGGATGCACAGGTTGCCGCCCATCTTGCGGCTGCCGTCGAAGTGGTCGGTGTAGATGTGGCTGGAGCCGTAGGTGTACCGCTTGACGAACAGGAGCCGATCGAAGTCGAGCAGCGGGTCGGCGAGGACGAGCCGCCGGACAACCCAGCGGGCTTCCAGATACAGGGCGCGCCGCGTCTCTTCCGGCGCGTCGGCGGCAGGGGCGGCGGCCTTCTTCGCGGTGTCCTGGAGCGCGCGGGCATGGGCTGCCACGTCCACGCCTTCGCCGCGCCTGCGGGCGAGCAGCCGGCGGCCGCGCGCGAGCGCCTCGTCGATCGGATACGCGAGGCCCTTTGGGGCGGCCGTGGCGGCCGGCGCCTTGCCCCGAGGGGCGCTCTGGCGCATGGCCAACTGGGTGAGCCACGCCTTCTCGACCTGGGCGTCGGCGTCGTCCGCCAGGGCTGGCGCGGCAACGAGCAGGCATCCGACGACTGCAAGGGACACGGTTCGCAGCATGCGGCTCCTCCGCTTTTCGTCACCGTAATCGTACCCGTAAACCGCGGGTTCTGCAAACGGTTATGGCCGCGCGATGTGCGGCGCGGTCCGGATACGCGGGGGGATCGGCAGGTTCTCGATGCCGGCGAACGACGGGTCCGGCAGCGCCCGGATGTCGTCGTCGCCGCGATACGGGCAGTTGGCATCGACCCAGGCGACCAGCCTGCGCAGGCTCACCGGGTCGACCTTCACGTCGTTGTGCTTGCCGCTCATGGCGATCTCGACCAGGCGGCTGGTGCAGGAGAGGTACCGCATCGGCGGCGTGGTGGCGTAACTGGCCGGGTCGCTGTGGGCGAAATTCTCGCACATCAGCGCCCCCGCGATGCCGGGCGTGTGAGGCTTTCGGTTCAGGCCGAACCCGACCGGGCCGACCAACGTCAGGTACGGCTCCGGAAAGATGCCGCGCCCGGGGCGCAGCGTCAGGTCGAGTTTCTTGCGCCCCTTGCCGTTGCCCTGGTGGCACTTGCCGCAGTAGCGGTCGAGGACGGGCTGGACCATGCGCTTGTAGGAGATGCTCTTGGTGCCCCAGGGCGGCGGCACGAGGTCCGCCGGCTCGTGCCGCAGCGCCGTGCCGCGCTGGTTCACCGGCGTGACCGTGTGCAGTTCGTGACAGCCGACGCAGCCGCGCTTCTCGCCGGGCATCACTCCGACGAACGACCGCATCGTCTGGAGCGCGCGGTAGTGCTCGTCGAGGAGTTGGAAATGCAGCGCCGCACCCGGGGGCGCCTTGAAATGGACCGAGCCGTCGGCCTCGACGGGCACCGTGCCGAGGATTCGCTTGACGCCCTCGGCCTGGACGACCGACACGGCCGGGCCCTCGTAACGGAAGTCGCGCGTCCACATTGAGTATGTCTTGGCGTCCATCTGGATGACCCGCAGGTACTTGACCTTGGCGGCCTCAAGGCCGGCCACGTTCTGGCGGACGTTTGTGCTATAGAGGACGCCGGGCGCGGGCTCGGTGCGGTCGTTCCCCGTTCCGGGCCAGGCGACGCGGTCGGCATGGACGGGCGGGCGCCCGCGCGGGCGCACCGGCATGGCGTGCCAGATGTTGTAGACGCCTTCGTAGATGAGTTCCCGGTTGCCGCACGTGTCCATCAGGTACAGCAGGAACTTGTCGCCGCGCTCGCGGCTGCGGGCCGAGACCAGGAAGTCTTCCTCGCTCAACGGGTAGGGCGTCTTGTACGCGGTGAAGCGGCCAGCGGTGTGGTAGTTCTCTTTCTCAGGCGGATCGACCGGCGGCCGGCCGCATTCCGGCCACGGCGTCTCGCGTGTCACCTTCGTCAGACCGTCCGGGAAGTTGAAGCCTTTCGAGGGGTCGATGATGCCGATCGAGCCGGCGAACCAGTTGTGGTGCGCCAGGCCCGTGAACATGATCCGCTGGCTGTTCGGGATGGGCTGAGGCTCGGTCAGATGATCCGGCCACACGCTCTGGTTGCCCCAGAACGTCGTCACGTTGGTGCCGTCCTGGTTGACGGTCCAGAGGCTCTGGATGCGCCAGAGGGCCTTGTCGTGGTATTCCCACCGCGAGTAGATGATGCGGCCGTCGTTCAGCAGCGCGGGGCACCAGTCCGGCTCGTTGTTGCGGCTCACAAGATAGATGTTCCCGCCGTCGGCGTCGCAACGGGCCAGGATGTACGAGTACGTGTACGGCATGCATCGCACGTACGTGTTGCACCGCGTGGTGATGAACATGATGTGGCCGTCGGGCAGATAGATGGGGTCGAGGTCGTCGTACGGACCGCTGGTCAGTTGCCTGAGGCCGGACCCGTCGATGTTGACCTCGTACAGGTGGAACGACGGTTGGTCGTTCCGCCAGAAGCAGAACAGGACCCGCTTGGCGTCGAATGAGAGGTCCGGCCGCCAGAACGACCCGGGCCAGTCCGGCGAGAGGTTGCGGATCTTGCCGCCGGGGCCCAGGCCGTCGAGCACCAGAAGCCGCCCGCCCGGCACGGCCATCATGCCGTTGCGGTGGCGGGCCTGGTGCGGCCATTCGCGGCCCTGCGGGTACGGGTTGTCGATAAAGAGGACCTGCGTGAAATCGATGACGGGGTTGGCGAAGAGGATGCGGCGTTTGGCCCGCCGGACGGCCAGATAGAGTTGGCGTGCGGCGGCCGGGTCGGGCTTCGGGCCGAGGCCCGCCAGGCGCTTCTCCAACTCGGAGAGTTCCGTGAGGTCGGCCGAGAGGTCGGGGGCGGTTGTGTGCTTCGCCAGTCGCGCTGCAAGTTCCCTCGCCCAGGTGATTTCCTGGCGGGCGCGGGCGGCGAGCGGTTTGCCTTCGGCCTGGAGGATCCAGTCTCGCTCCAGGATGGTCTTGGCCTCGGCCGGCGTGAGCGTGCGCGTCTCGGGAAGGGTCGGCAGGACCTCGGGCGCGGGGGCGTACTGCGCGTAGATGCCGCTGAGGCGCCGTGCCCTCGCCACGGCCTTCTTCGCTGTGGCCGGGATGGCGGTGAAGGCTTTCCACTTGCCGACCGGCGTGCCGGCGGCGCCGGCGAGTTGCGTCTGCGACGGCCAGTTGCCGCTGTGACCGCTCGCGGGTTTCGTCAGACCCGCCATGACCAGGCACACGCCCGTGGGTGGATCGACCGTCAGCACGCCGCCGGTGCGGGCGTCGAGCGTCGAGTAATCGTTCTCATGGTCGTGCGCGGCTTCGAGGTTCGCGTAAGCCGACAGGCGCACGTCCGAGAGCGGCGCTTCGCCAAGGTTCGTCAAGACGAACTCGACGGCGACCGCGTTGCCTTTGCCCATGAGGGCGCGGATGCGGATGCGCAGCCGCCCGTCGGCCGTCTCGACGGTGGCGACGGCCTGGTCTTCGGCGACGGCGGCGGCGGGCTGGAGAATCTTCAGGTTCTCGGGCGTCTGGTTGCTGGTGATCGGCGTTCCGGCACGCCCGGTACGGGCCCGTATGGGGCGGTCGGCGCCGTCGGCCGTGTAGTGGACGTACCATCCGAAGCGGCTGCACTGGCCGCCGCGCTTGGAGGTGAGGCTCTGCCGCTTGCCTTCCCAGAAGAAGTGGCCGGGGCCCTCGAGGGCGAAGTCGGTCGAATCGTTCTTGATCCAGGCGGTCGGCTGGGGCTTGGCGCCGGCGGGGACAGGCGGCGGGTCCGGAAGATTCGCAAACTCGCGCCGGGCCTGCTCGACGAGTTTCGCCACCTTCTCGTGCGAGGAGTCGAAGGCGAACAGCACGACCTCCCGGACCGACCGGCCTGCTTCGACCTTCCCGAGTTGCCACGTCAGCACGCCATCGGTGTTGCCGCTTGAGTCGAGCCCCGCGCCGAAGCACGCTCCGTCGGCCGTCAGTACCGCCGTCGCCAGAATAGCCGCGAGAGCCAGCCTTCTCATAGCGCTATCGCCTCAGCAGTGGTGCCCACGAAAGGATACCGCCGCGCGGGGCCCCATGACAAGGTCAAATCCCAGCCCTTGTCGTGCCGGACGACTCGTGCCGGCGCTTCACCTGCGGTCCTGATTCTCTATAATGCACGGGTCGTGTTGCGTGCGGCAGGGGGGTGATGATGGAGGAGCGAATGAGAACCATCGTCCGAACCACCGTCCTGTTGGTTGGAGTTGCGAACCTTCTGGCGCTCCCGGCGCCGCTCGGCGCGGCCGACCAGCCCCAGTGGGGTCAGGCGTGGTCGCGCAACATGGTCTCGGACGAGACGGGCCTGCCCGATTCCTTCGAGCCGCCTGAGTTCGATCCCGATACCGGCGAGATGGTCCGCGGAACGGGGAAGAACGTGCGGTGGGCCGTGCGGCTCGGAAGCGTCTCCTACGGTACGCCGATCATCGCGAGCGGCAAAGTGCTTGTCGGCACGAACAACGGGTTCCCGCGCGATGCGAGACATCAGGGCGACCGCGGCGTGCTGATGTGCTTGGGCGAGGCCGACGGCAAGTTCCTCTGGCAACTCGTGTGCCCGAAACTGGCACGCGACCCGTATCTGGACTGGACGAACATCGGCATCTGCTCGCCCGCATCCGTCCAGGGCGACCGCATCTATATCGTCGGCAACCGGGCCGAGGTGCTGTGCCTGGACCTCGACGGCCAGGCCGACGGCAACGACGGGCCGTGCGTCGATGAAGGGAAGCGCATGGCCCGCCGCAGCCAGGAACCCCTCGCGGTCCTCAAGACCGATGCCGACATCATCTGGGCGTTCGACATGATGGCCGAGGTGGGTTCACGCCAGCACGACGGGTGCCACTGTTCCGTGCTCATCGACGGGCAGTTCGTTTACGCGGGCACGTCGAACGGCGTGAGCAACACGCACTTCGGTCCCGCCCCCGAAGCCCCCAGCATCGTGGTGCTCGACAAGACGAGCGGCCGCCTGCTCGCCACCGACGACGAGCACCTCGCGCCGCGGATCATCCACAGCATGTGGTCGTCGTGCGCCGCGGGAAAGGCGAGCGGGCGGGAACTCATCGTCTTCGGCGGCGGCGACGCCGTCGTCTACGCCTTCGAGCCGCTCCGGGGACCGCCGGCCGACGGCCGCCCCGCCAAACTCCGGACCGTCTGGCGGTTCGACTGCGACCCCGACGCGCCTAAGAAGAACATCCTCAATTGGCAGGACAAGCGCCAGGAAGGCCCGAGTACCATCATCGGCATGCCTGTTTTCTCGGGCGGCCGCGTGTACGTGACGGCGGGTGGCGACCCGTGGCACGGCAAGCGCGAGGCCTGGCTCAAGTGCATCGACGCCTCGGGCAGCGGCGACATTACCCGCAGCGGCCAGGTGTGGTCTTACGACCTTTCGCGGCACAGCCTGTCGACGCCGGCGGTCCGCGACGGTCTCGTCTACGTTGCCGACAGTTCGGGGCAGGTCCACTGTGTGGATGCCCGCACCGGCAAGGCGTACTGGGTGCACAAGTTGCAGGGCGGGATTTGGGCCTCGCCGCTCGTGGCCGACGGCAAGGTGTACATCGGCACGATAAAGGGCGACTTCTGCGTTCTGGCCGCCGGCAAAGAGAAACGCGTCGTCAGCCAGGTTCGGCTGCCGGGAGCCGTGTGGGCGTCGCCCGTGGCGGCGAACGGCCGCCTCTACGTTGTGAGCCGCCGGCACATGTTTGTCGTCGAGCAGATGGACAAGTAACCGCAGTGTGTTCGCCCCGCTGCGGCACGGGGAGGATGACATAAGGCGGAGATGGGCGAGGGTGCACCGGCACCGCATGTGACGAGGGCACTCTCAGCGCAAAGGCCAGAACCGTGCAGACACGCCGTGATTTCGTGAAGGCGATGGGCTTTGGGCGCCGCGGCGCTGACGCTGCCGTCGGCGAGCAAGGCCGCCAGGGGATCGGCCGAGAGGCCCAACATCATCTTCATCATGTCCGACGACCATGCGGCCCACGCCATCGGGGCGTACGGCGGTCGTCTGGCGAAACTCAACCCCACGCCGGTCATCGACACGCTGGCCAGGGACCGGTGTAGCCGGTGTCGGCCAGTTTCATCCCGTACAGGACGGCGAACAGGCGGAACTGCCGGGCGAAGTTGCCGCAGAAGAGCAGATTGTGGTGCCCCTTCACCAGGCACGCGTCGGCGCGGTCGATGATCTCGACCTCAACGTTCGTGGTGCACCCGCCGACCGGCGGCATCTCGTGCGATGTCACCACCCGCCCCGCGTACACGTCGAGCGTCGGCGGTTGGCCCGGATAGTAGTGGACCATCGTGACCGGTTCGTCGCCCTTCCAGAAAACCTGGATAGCGCAACTGCCCTCGTTGCTATGGAGGAACCGGCGCAGCAGGAACGGCCGGTCGGGGCCCTCAGGGCCCTCGAGCCTGGTTGCACAGGTGCAGTGCGAGCCGAAGTAGTGGTTCTTCTCGGTTTCGTAGGCGGGATTGTGCTGGAACCCCGGCCGGCCGATCAGCCGTTGCCCGAGCATCTGGGTGTAGGCGGCGTTGAGATCGTTCTCGCAGGTCGCCGGAATGAGGTTATTGTTGAGGGCGGCGAAACTGAGGCACGGCTTTTCCATGCCACGGCGAAGGCACTTCATCGTCACGGCGTCGGCCTCTTCCTCGGCCAGGAGCGCCTTGAGGCCGAGGTGGGCCCGGACGGCATTCTCCAGGGCCTTCTGCTCCAGGCCCCGCACTTCCCTGGCCCCGTCTGTGAAACGGGCGAGCCACCGCCGGGCCGCCTTCTCGATAGTCGCGCCGCGGAACGCCTCGGCGTAGCGGCGGTACGGAATCACGCGGACCCGGATGCCGAGAAAAGCCTCGGTCGTCTCCCGCTCCTCCTTCGCTTCGGTGATGCTCAGCAGCACGCTCTGGGCCAGATGTTTTTTGGCGGCGATCATTCGCAGGCCTGACTCGATCGCCTCGAGATTGTCCAGCGACTGGATGAGGTACACCCCCGCCCGGCGATACCGGGTGATGGTCCCGTGCTTGACGCCCAGACCGATGTAGAAGATGACCGGGACGCCGGCCTTTTCGGCGGCCTTCAGAATCAGGTCCACCATGTGCAGGCTGCGGTTGTGGAACAGGACCAGCAACAGGCCGTCGGGCTTCTGCGACTGAACCTCGCCGGCCAGGCGTTTGGCGTCCTTGGAGTTGGCCACCGGCGCCTTGTCCACGTCGATCTTCACGTCGAGGCGTTTTCCCATGTCGCGCAGGGCGGCCGTGTACTGCTTCTGGCGGCCCTCGGCGTCGAACTGGTTGCCGGGCCAACTCCACCAGCCGTTCGGGTTGTCGGCGAAGGTCTTGGAGGGCGGATAGACGAACGCCGCCCGCACGCGGGCCGGCTCCTTACGCCGAGAGGGCTTCGACGTTTCAGCGCCGGTCAAAACACCCAGCGGTCCGAGGGCGAGTGTCCCGGCGGCCAGCGCCGAGCCGGCAAGAAAATCCCGGCGGTTGCACCCGCACCCACACCCGCCACGCAGGTGGTGGTCCTGTGTCATCAGCATTCCTCCCGTTGAGTCAAGATTCGCCTTTCGTCTTCACGCCCGTAACTATGGGGGCCCATTTTTTGAGTGTACGCGCATCCATCTCTATCGTGAAGGGGAAAGGCGAGATTGAGGCATTTGCGTTGTGGCCGTTTTGCCGGGTGGCGAGACCCGCCGCGCTTCCGTTATTGCGCACGGCGCGCCTCACACTTTTGCCGGAACGACGAACGGCTTGCGGTACACGCGCGTGGCCAGTTTGTTGGCCTCGGCTGCCATCGGGCCGGTGAACGTTTCTGTCTTCGGATCGAACTCGAGCCACGGCCCAAGCGTGGCCTTGGTCTTCTTCAGGTCCACCTCGTTGGCGTCGAGGTGCTGCTGGAACCGTTCCCAGGACTCCGTGGCGAGTTTGTTGCCCTTGATGCGTTCGGCGATCTCCCCGGTCACCGTCTCCTTGCCGAGGAGGTGACTGATGTTGCCCAGGTGGCAGAGGGCGCTGGAGATGTGGCCTTCGAGGATGTCGGCGGGGTTGTCCTCCATCTTGCGGCTGCGCAGGACCTTGATGAAGTTGGCCCGGTGCTTGCCGCCGCCTTCTCGCTTGAACTGCTTGATCTTCTTTCCGTCCTTATCGTACGCATGCCCGCCGCACAGGTATCCGCCCTCGCACTCGATGACCTCGCCGACGCGGCTGCCCTTGTAGTTGGGCATCGCGCCGTCGCCCTTCTTGCGCGGCAGGCCCCTGACCTCGAAGATGAGCGGGGCCTTCGGGTAGTCGAGGAACGCGACCTGCGTGTTGGCCGTTTCGCCGTCGTCGTCGTATCCGAAGCGGCCGCCGATACTCATCACGCGCGGCGCCAGCGCCGGCTCGCCCAGGAACCACCGGCAGATGTCCATCTGGTGGATGCCCTGGTTGCCGATGTCGCCGTTGCCGGTGTTCCAGACCCAGTGCCAGTCGTAATGGAGGCGCTTGCGCATCAGCGGCTTCTTCTCGGCCGGGCCGCACCACAGGTCGTAGTCGATGTGGTCGGGGATCGGCGTTGGCGCCGAGACCTTGCCGATGCTGCCTCGCCGCTTGTAGCACAGGCCGCGTGCGCAGAGACCCGCGCCGAGGTTGCCGGCCTGGATCCACTCGACGGCTTCAGCCAGGGCCGTGTCGCTGCGCTGCTGCGTGCCGGCCATGACGATCCGGTTGTGCCTGCGGGCGGCCTCGACGGCCTTGCGGCCTTCCCAGATGTTGTGCGACACGGGCTTCTCGACGTACACGTCCTTGCCCGCCTGGCAGGCCCAGACGGTCACCAGGGCGTGCCAGTGGTTTGGCGTGGCCGTGACGACGGCGTCCACGTCCTTCATGTCGAGGATGCGGCGGTAATCCTGGACGGCCTTGACCTTGGCGCCGGCCTTGTCGCATTGTTTGACGCCGCCTTCCAGGACGTTTCGGTCGGCGTCGCACAGGGCCACGACCCGCACGCCCATCTTCTTGAACCCGCCGCTGAGGTGGGTCTTCAGGTGGCTGCCGCCCTGGCCCTTGAAACCGACGATCGCGATGCCGATGGCGTTGTTCGCCCCGAGGACGCGGCTGTACGAGTACGCCGAGAGCATGCTGGCCGCGCCTGCAGCGGCGGCGCCCTTCAGGAACTTCCTACGTGTCGTGCCCTTCATCGTGTGCGTTCTCCTTTCCGCAACTCGCTGGACTCACCGTTTCTCCGCGACCTCGCGCGGCAGGGCCGGCTCGTGTAACCGTTTAACCCTGCCACCTTGTGTCAGTGGCGGTGGAAAGGGGGCGGGTGCCTTCTTCAGTGGCGGTGAGGTTCCGCCGGGGCAGCCGGCCTGGCGATCTTGAAAACGTACCTGACACCCTTTTCTCCTCACGCCCTCTCCGCCGCCGTGCGCTCGGCCAGGAAGCGGCCGGTATAAGATTGCTCGCAGGCGGCCACGTTCTCGATCGGTCCCGCCGCGATCTGGCGCCCGCCGTCTTCGCCGCCTTCGGGGCCCAGGTCGATGATCCAGTCGGCCTGGCTGATGAAGTCGAGGTTGTGCTCGATCACCAGCAGGCTGTGCCCGCCGTGGACGAGGCGATGGAACGTCGTCAACAGCACCTGGACGTCGGCCATGTGCAGGCCGGTCGTGGGCTCGTCGAAGATGAACAGGTACTTCTCGCCCTTTTTCGGGGCCGCCAGGTACGAGGCCAGTTTCAGCCGCTGCGCCTCGCCGCCCGAAAGACTCGCCGTGTTCTGCCCCAGCCGCACGTACCCCAACCCCACGTCCACGAGCGGCTGAAGGCGCCGGACGATGCTCTCGTGCGCGGCAAAATGTTTCATCGCTTCACTGACCGTCATGTCGAGGATGTTGTGGATGTTCTTGCCGTTCCACCGCACGTCGAGGACCTTCTTCTTGAACCGTCTGCCGCCGCACTGCTGGCACACGACCGTCACGTCGGCCATGAAGTACATGTCGTACGTGACGGTGCCGACGCCTTTGCAGACCTCGCACCGCCCGCCGACCACGTTGAACGAGAAGGCGGCGGCCGTGATGCCTCCCACGCGGGCCTTCGGCGTGTCGGCCAGCAGGTTCCGGATAGCCGCGTACGCCTTCACATACGTCACCGGGTTGGACCGCGTGCTCTGGCCGATGGGTGAGGAATCGACGAGCACGATGTCGTCGATGGCGTCGGCGCCCTCGAGGTCGTCGCATTCGCCCATCTCTTCGACGGCCTCGCCCAGGTAGTGCTTGAACCGGCCGTACAGGCACGAGTGGACCAGCGTTGTCTTGCCGCTGCCCGATACGCCCGTCACGCAGCACAACAGGCCGAGCGGAATGCGGACGGTCAGGTCCTTGAGGTTGTGCTCGCGGGCGCCCGCGAGGACGAGCCATCCTTTCGGCCGGCGCGCGTACGGCGAGAGGGCCCGGTCGGCGTGAGTGGCCATCAATTCCGCCGTCAGGCTGTCTTCGCACGCGGCCAGGTCCTCGGCCGGTCCCTGGAAGATGACCTCGCCGCCGGCCTCGCCCGCACCTGGGCCGAGGTCGATGATGTGGTCGGCCGCCTCGATCACCTCGGGATCGTGTTCGACGACGGCCACGGTGTTGCCCTTGGCGATGAGGCTGCGCAGGATGCCGATGAGCCGCTTCGTGTCGCGGGCGTGCAGGCCGACCGTCGGCTCGTCCAGCACGTAGAGCGTATTGGTGAGGCTCGACCCCAGGGCGCTGGCGAGGTTGATCCGCTGCGCTTCGCCCGCACTCAGTGTCCGCGTCTGACGGTCGAGCGTCAGGTAATCGAGCCCCACGTCGTCGAGATACGCCAGGCGGTTGCGGATTTCGCGCAGCAGCACCGCCGCCTTCTCTTCATCCTCCGGCGCAAGGTGCAGCGCCTCGAACCACGTTCGCAGGTCCTTGACGGGCATGACGGCCAGGTCGCTCATCCGCGCCCCGCCCACGAAGACGTTGAGCGCCTCCGGCCGCAGCCGCTTGCCGCCGCAGTCGGGGCACGGATAGTAGCCGCGATACCGCGCAATCATCACCCGGACGTGGACCTTGTACCGCTTCGTCTCCAGCCAGTCGAAGAAGCCCTTGATGCCACTCCAGTCGTTCTCGTCGTAAGCGGGGTCGCCTTCCCAAACGTACTGCTTGGCGGCGTCCGAGAGGTCCATGTACGGCACGTCGGTGCGGATGCCGCGCGCGCGGCAGACTTGGCGGCACTCGCGGTGCAGGTGCTTGTAGGCCGGCGTCTGCCAACAGACGATGGCCGCGTTGTCGATGCTCTTACGCGGGTCGGGGATGATCTTCGTCGGGTCCCGCCCGCTGACGCGCCCGAACCCTTCGCACGTCGGGCACGCGCCGACGGCGCTGTTGAACGAAAACAATTGCGGGTCGGGCTCGGGGAACTCGCGGCCGCACTGGGCGCAGTTGAAGCGGATGTCGAACGGCAGGCGTTTCGCTTGCGAGCCCTCCGCCTCCGAGCCCTCCGCCCCCGAGCCCGCTGCCTCCGAGCCCTCCGCCTCCGAGCCCTCCGCCCCCGAGCCCGCTGCGGGAGCGGCGGGGCACTCGCCTTGCGCAGCGTGTCCCGCGACTTCCGTCGCGGGCTCGGGCAGCGCGACGCCTACCGCCCGTCCGTGGCCCGCTTTGAAAGCCGCTTCGAGCGACTCGGCCACGCGCGAGCGGCTCTCGCGCACCGGGTCCGCCAGGACGAGCCGATCGATAACGACCTCGAACTCGGCCGGCACCTGCTTGTCGGCCACCTCTGTGACCTCGACTATCCGGCCGTCCAGATAGAGGCGCCGGAACCCCTGCCGCTCCAGTTCCCGCCGCAAACTGTCCCACGGCCGCACGCCGCGCTCCACGGGCGCCACGATCAGCAGCCGCGACCCCGGCGCGAGGTGCAGCACCTCGTCCACCGACCCGCCGACCGTGTGCTTGACGATTCTGACGCCGCACTTGGGGCAGATCGTCTCGCCGACGCTGGCGTACAGCAGCCGCAGGTAATCCGCGATCTCGGTTGCCGTGCCGACCGTCGAACGGGCGTTCTTGACGGTGTTCTTCTGCTCCAGGGCGATGGCGGGCGGCAGGCCCGTAATCGAATCGACGTCGGGCCGCTCCATCTGCTGGAGGAACTGGCGGCTGTAGGCGCTGAGCGACTCGACGTATCGCATCTGCCCTTCGGCATACAGCGTGTCGAACGCCAGGCTCGACTTGCCGGAGCCCGATACGCCCGTCACGACCGTCAGCGCCCGGTGCGGCACCGTGACGGCGATGCTCTTGAGGTTGTGTGTCCGGGCACCCGTTACTTGGATTTCTCGCCGCATGCGCACCATGTCCCCACCATAAGAAACCCTGAGTATACCCCGTTTCGCGCGGGGCGTCAAGGTAGGCAAGCATGGAAAACAGGGTCTCGTTCGAGCCCGCCGCATCGAGCCCGCCGCCCCGAGCCCGCCGCGGAAGCGGCGGGGCACGTCGTCACGCGTGGCGACACGCAAAGGCACCGGGCCCGAGCCAGGCGAGAGTTGCCGGGGCGCGCCCCGGCCTCCTACATGTCATTTCGACTGAGGTCGCCCATGGCGACCGAGCGGTGCAATCTCGCTGCTCGAAACGGCGAACGGCGAGACCCCTCGACTCGCTCCGCTCGCTCGGGGTGACAGTCGATGGCCCCGGCCTACCCCGCTTGTTCTGCGGCATCGTGGGCGATGGCGAGGGATCGGAGGACCTCGATCTGGTCGCCGAGGGCGGCCTGGTCGATGGTGCAGGCCTCGTAGGCGGCGGGGAGGGATTCGCGCTTGGCGGCTTCGCGGACGCCGTCGATCAGGAGCGGTCCAAGTTGTCTGGCGGTCATGCCGAGGCTGATCCGCTGCGGGTTCAGGATGTCGATGAGGATGGCACACGCACAGCCGAGGTAGTCGGCCTGTTCGCGGACGATGGCTCGGGCGAACTCGTCGCCGTCGATGGCGGCCGCACTCACCTGTTTGCCTGTGATCTCATCGAGGCTGAACTGGTCGAGGTGCGTCTCGGGGTGTTCCTCGGCGAGTCGGAGTTTCGCAAGTTCGCCGAGCGCGCGGCCGCTGGTCAGTCCTTCGACGCTGCCGGCCTTGTAGTAGCCGACGGGGCCCGTCTCGCGCAGGCGCACGTGGCCGATCTCGCCGGCCAGGTCCTGCTTGCCGCGGAGCAGGCGGCCGCCCAGGACCAGCCCCGCGCCCTGGCCCGTGCCGCAGGTCAGGTAAATCACGTCGTCGAGTTCGCAGTTGAGTCCCCATCGCCATTCGGCGACGGCCGCTGCGTTGGCGTTGTTCTCGAGGGCCGCCGGAACGCCGAGGGCCTCGCGGACCATCGCCACGATCTGGATGCGGTCCCATCCGGGCAGGTTGGGTGGGGAGAGGATGGTTCCGGATCGGCTGGAGAGCGGCCCGCCGCAGGCGATTCCGCACGCCGCCGGCCCCTCGCCGCCGCACAGGCTGCGGCCGATCTCGACCAGGTGCGAGATGGTTTCGTCGGGGCCGCCGGTGGCGAACTCTTCGCGCGCCAGCGCGCGGCCCTCGAAGTCGCCTACGATGGCTGCCGATTTGGTTCCGCCGATGTCGAAACCCAGTAGAAGTGCCTCGCTCATGGAACGGCAGATTAACCGGGCGCGCCGTGCGCCTCAACCATAAAGTGCGAAAGCGGGCGGCCGCGGACGTGGAAAGATTTTAGTGCCGCGCTGGCTGTCACCGGCTTTGGACTTGGGACTGTGCGCGCAGCGGCCGTTTTTCATGGACACCCCGCACCGCCGTCAACTATAATCAGTGCGGTAGGATAACAAGCCGTGCTGGTTCGCCGCGAGGACGCCCGTGAACACGAGGCCGTGGACCCGAGGCCGCAGGCACGTAGGCGCAGGTGCAGTCCATGTCCGCCCTGTTCGGAATGCTGGTGACGAAACCCGAGCCCGGGAAGGTCAAGCCCGACCTGGCGGAGGTGCTCGGTGCGCCGGCGGCGGCGCGTCTGTATCGTAGTTTCATCATGGACTTGTGCGAGCGGTTCGCACACCTGTCGGTCCCGACCCGTGTTCTGGCCTACGCCCCGAGCGGTGCCCGTAAAGCGGTCAGTTTGCTGGCGTCGCGGCACTGGCGTCTGATGCGGCAGGAGGGCCGCAGTCGCGGCCAGGCGCTGGTCGGCCTGTTCGAATACGCATGGCGGCTGGGATATCAGCGGGCGGTGGTCTTGTTGACCGATTGCCCGACCGTCCCGGGCGCTTTTGTTGTCGATGCGTTCGACCGGTTGCTGATCGACGACGTCGTCCTCGGTCCGACGACCGACGGCGGGGTGTACCTGGTGGGGCTGAGCCTGGAGCGGCCGGAACTGTTCCTCGGCCTGGACTGGAACTCGGGCGGTGCGTTCGACGCCCTCGTGGAACGGGCCGACGCGTTCGGCCTGATCCTCGGCCTCGAGCCGCACTGGTACGAGGTCGAGGACCGGACCGGACTCGACCGGCTGGCCAGCCACCTGCGGGCGCTCGCCGTCGTCGGCGACGAGCACATCCCGCGGCGGACGCAGACGCTGCTCGGGCGCCTGCGGCTGGTGTGACGTTATTGAACTGCAAAGAACGTCAAGAGTGCAAGGAGCGGATGAGTCGAGCCCGCAGCGGAAGCGGCGGGTTACTCCGGCACCGGAGGGAACTGCAATGACCGCCGACTTCGACGAGGAGGTCCGCAACTCCACGATCCTCATCGCCGACGATACCCAGCAGAACGTCGAACTGCTTCAGGCGTACCTCGACGGGCTCGGCTGCAAGACGGTCGCCGCCTACGACGGTGAGGAAACCCTCGAGAGGGTGGCCGAGTCGAAGCCCGACCTCATCCTCCTCGACATCATGATGCCGAAGGTATCGGGCTACGAGATCTGCCGCAAACTCAAGGCCGACCCGGCGACGGCCGACATCCCCATCTGCATGGTGACCGCCCTGAAGGAGGACGGCGACATCGAGCAGGCCGTCGAGGCCGGCACCGATGATTTTCTCTCGAAACCGATCAACCGGTGGGAACTCATCGCGCGGGTCAGGAACCTCCTGCGCGTCCGCCACCTTCAGAACGAACTCGAACGCACGCTCTCCTACATCGAAGAGGTGGACAAGGCCCGCGGCGAGGAAGGTGAGGAGTAACGCGCTGGATGCTGTGTGAACTAGCCCCCGATGGCAATCGGGGGTCGGCAATCGAGACCCATGCCAGACTGCACTCATCCTAGCGACGACCTTCATCACTTCATCGAGATACACAAGGATGACCTCAGGGCCTACCTCTGCGACCTGATCCGCGCCCGGACGGTCAACCCGCCGGGCGATGAGTATCTGGCTGCCAAGGTCCTGACCGGTTTCTGCGACGCGTGCGGCATTCCGTACGAGACCTTCGAGAAGGAGGTCGGCCGCACGAACATCGTGGCCCGCGTCGGTTCCGGGCGACCGCGCGTTCTCGTGCCGTGCCATTTCGACGTGGTTCCCGCCGGCGACGGGTGGGAGACCGATCCCTTTGAGCCCGTCGAGACTGACGGCCGCATCTATGGCCGCGGGGCCAAGGACAACAAGGGTCCGCTGGCCGCCATGATGCTTGCGGCTGCGTATCTGAAGGACCACGAGGCCGACCTTACCGGGCAACTCGTCCTGGTCGGCTGTGCCGACGAGGAGGCCGGCAGTGGCCTCGGCATGATGTACCTTCTGGCGGAGTGCGGCCTGGAGGCCGAGTGTTCGATCGTTCCGGACGCGGGCCACGAGATGCGGCTGATCGACGTCGGCGAGAAGGGGGCGCTGTTCATGAAGGTCGTGGCCGTCGGCCGCCAGGCCCACGGCTCGACGCCCGAGCGCGGTGCGAGCGCCCTGTGGCCGGTCATCGATTTTCTCGGCCGCATCCGCCAGTGGCGACCGCCCCCGCCGCCCGAAAGCGAGGCGACCGACCTCTTTACACCGGCAACGCTCAACATCGGGGCCGTCCATGCGGGCGCCGTCCCGAACATGGTCCCCGGCAGGTGCGAGGCCCTGATCGACGTCCGCTATCTGCCCGGCACCGACGGCTCTGGCATCATCGAGCACCTGCGGAGCGAACTGGCGGCGGTCGAGGCCGCCTCCGATGGCGTCCGGATGGAACTGGAGGTCACGACCCACCAGTTGCCGACCCTTGTGGATACGGAGGGCCCGCTCACCCGCGCGCTCGAACGGGCGACCGAGCAGGTGACGGGCATCCGGCCCGAACGATACGGCCAGTCGGGCGCGACGGTCGCCAAGTTCCTGATCCTCCGTGGCATCCCGGCCGTCGGGTTCTGCTGCGGCCCGGACGGCGTCGCGCACGTGGCGGGCGAGTGGATCGACCTTGACGACGTTGCCCGATTCGCCGAAGTGATGACGCTCACCATCCTCGACCTGATGGCCGAGGCGGCCTATAGTTAGCGGCCGCGCTTGCGCCGCGTGAGGCGCTGCGTCGTTCGAGCCCGCGGCGTGAGGCGCTGTGTCGTTCGAGCCCGCCGCGGGAGCGGCGGGTTACGCCGTCGCAGGAGGTAGTTATGACCGACCGCGGGTTACTTGGTTCCATAGGCATTGCCGTGGCTGTCGGCGTCGTTGCTTTGGTCGGCTGCGAACGGTTCGGCGCACGAGAGGGCGCGACCCGCGACGAGGCATCGGCGGGCGTGCGCGCCGCGTTAGTCAAGCCGCCGCCGCGTCAGCGTATCGAGCGGCTGGAGAACGGTCTCCGCGTGATCGTGCGCGAGCGGCACGTGGGCGGCATGGCGGCGCTGCGCGTGTACGTCGGAGCAGGCAGCCTGAACGAAGCCGAATACAGCGGCGCGGGCGTCTCGCACTTCCTGGAGCATCTGGTTTCAGGCGGCACGACGCCGACGCGGTCGGAGGACGAGATCCGCAAGGCCCTCGAGGCCATCGGCGCCCAGACCAACGCCCACACCGGCAAGCAGTTTGTCTGTTACCACGGGCAGGTGAGCGGGGAGCATATCGGGCGGCTCATCGAGGTCATCGGCGACTACGTGATCCATGCGAAGATCGAGCAGAAGGAGTTCGACCGCGAGTTCAAGGTCGTCCAGCGCGAGATCGAGCGGGCCGAGGCCGACCCGCGCCGCCGTCTGTGGCGGCTGGCCAACGAGACGTTCTTCGCCGACCACCCGGCCCGCCAGCCGATACTCGGCCACCTGGAGGTTTTCCGGAAACTGACGCGCGACGACCTCGTGCGGTTCTACCGCCGCATCGTCGTGCCCGACAACACGGTCGTCGTGGCGGTCGGCGACTTCGACGCCGACTCTTGTGTAGAGACGGTGCGCAAGACGTTCGGCTCGTGGCAGCGCACGAGGTTCCGGCCGACCGTCCTGCCGCCGCGCAAGGTCCAGACCGGCCCGAGGCACGCGGTGGCCGAAGCCGACGTCAAGAGCGTCCGGGCGGTTATCGAGTTCCCGACGGTGCGCCTCACCCATCCGGACCTGTATCCGCTTGACATCCTCGCCTTCGTCCTGGGGCACGGTCGGGCGTCGCGGATGGTGTCGGATCTCAGGGACCGGCGCGGCCTGGTCCAGTCGATCTCGGTTTCCAGTTACACTCCGGCCGGCTACGACGGCGGCCGCTTCTCGGTCATGTTGGAGGCCGAGCCCGACAAGGCCGGAGCCGCGCGGCGGGCCGTGATGGAGCAACTCGCCCGGGCCGTCCGCGAGGCGCCGACCAGCGAGGAACTCGCTCGCGCGAAACGCCAGAAAATCAGCGAGCACGTCTTCGCGCTCCAGCAGTGCGAGGATATTGCGACCGACCTCGGCACCAGCGAGATGCTCGTCGGCGACCCGGACTTTTCCCAGCGCTACGTACGGAACATCCAGCGGGTTACTGCCGCCGACGTGCAGCGCGTCGCCGCCAAGTACCTGCGGCCCGAAGTGGTGACCGTCACGGTGGTCCGGCCCAAGCGCGAGGCCAAAACGGAGGGCGAGGCGAAGAAGCCCGTCAAGCCGCCGCCCGTGCGGCCGCGCATCATTAGCCGGTTGCTGCCGAACGGCGTGCGGCTGCTGTTGTGCCCGATTCCGGGGCACCCGTCCAGACGGACCCGTACCGGGACGGTCAGCATCAAGATGTTCATGCGCGGCGGGCTCTCGGTCGAATCCGAGAAGACGGCCGGCACCTCCTCGTTCATGAGCCGCATGCTTATGAAAGGCACCAGGCGGCACAAGACGGCCGACATCGCGCGTATCCTCGATGCGATGGGCGCCCAGATGAGCGCCACAAGCGGTCGCAACACGATGTATCTGTCGGCCCGGTGCCTGGCGGAGGATTTCGAGAAGACGTTCGACTTGGCGGCCGAGTGCCTGCTGGAGCCGGCGTTCCCGTCGGTAGAGATCGAGCGGCTGCGGGCCATGACCCTGGCGCAACTCGCGCACATGGCCGACACGCCGCATGGCGAGGCGTCGCTGTACTTCAACCGCGTCTTCTTCACCAAGTCGCCGTACCGGTTCCCGGCGCCGGGGACGGCGGAGGTGGTCAGGGCGCTCGCGCGCGACGATCTGGTGGCCTGGCATAGGCAGTACGTGGTGGGGAACAATCTCGTGGTTGCGGTCTTCGGCGGGATCGACCTCGTCAAGGCCGCCAGGCACGTGGCCGACGCCGTCAAGAACCTGCCGCAGAGCCCGCGCCCGATCTTCCCGAAGGACCTGAAGCCCCGCAAGACCGCCGGCCGCGAGGTCTATATCAAGGCGTCCGGCAAAGGGTCGGCCATCGTGTACGTGGCGTACCCGGGGTTCGACATCTTCAACGTTCGCGACCGGTTCGCCGTGGAACTGCTCGACACGGTCGTCTCGGGTTACCAGATGCCGAGCGGCTGGCTGCACGAGGAACTCCGCGGCAAGGGACTCGTGTACGAGGTCCATGCGTGGTCGATGGCCGGCCTTCGGCCCGGGTACTTCACCGCGATGGCCGTGTGCCAACCCGCGAAGGTGCCCGAGGTCGTCGGCATCATCGAGAAGGTGATGCAGCGGGCCAGGAAGGAGACCTTCACCGAGGAGCAACTGACCCCCGCCCGCGCTTGCGTCATCACGGCCAAGGAACTCGGCCGCGAGACGATCGACGGCTGGGCGTTCGAGGCGGCGGTCGATGAGGTGCTCGGCCTGGGTCACGGCTTCGCCCGCGAAGAACTCGAGCGGATCCGTCGGACGCGGCCCGCCGACCTCTCGCGCGTCGCCCGCCGTTACCTGAAAGACCCCGTCATCGTCGTCGTCACGAGCGACCCGAAGGCCGCCGAGGCGATCCGAAAGTAAAAAAGGTTCCAGGAACCTTTTTCGCGAAACACGGGTTTCTGGGCCAGGAACGGGGATTCAGCAAAAAGGTTCCTGGAACCTTTTTCGGCGGGAAACCTTCTTTGGGTGTGATGGGAGGAACGGTCGATGCATGTATCTAACGTGTTAGTGGGCATCGTCCTGGTGGGTGGAATCGCCGGGTGTGCCGCCCACGCCCCGGGACCCGATGCCATGGATCTCGAAACCCCTGCCGAAGGGATGACGCTCTGGTACGAGAAGCCCGCCGCCAAGTGGGTCGAAGCGCTGCCCATCGGCAGCGGCCGCCTCGGCGCGATGGTCTTCGGCGGCACGGCCGAGGAGCGCATCCAGTTTAACGAGGACACGCTCTGGGTCGGCAAGCCGCACGACTACAGCCACGAGGGCGCCGCCGCCTACCTGCCCCAGGTCCGCCAACTCCTCTTCGAGGGTAAACAGAAGGACGCCGAACGCCTGGCGGCGCAGCAGATGATGAGCGTCCCCCTTCGCCAGGTGCCCTACCAGCCGTTCGGCGACCTGAAACTGACCTTCCCCGGCCACGACCAGGCGACCGACTACCGGCGCGAACTCGACATCGATTCGGCCGTCGCCACCGTCCGGTACAACGTCGGAGGCGTCGCGTTCACGCGCGAACTGTTCGCGAGTTACCCCGACCAGGCGATCGTCGTCCGCATTACGGCCGAGACGCCGGGCAAGGTGAACTTCAAGGCGTCTCTGGCCAGCCCGCATCCCGACGTGGCACTTTCTGCCGCCGGCAAAAACGTCCTGGCGATGCGCGGGCGGCTCGGCAAGCACACCAGCAAGCGGGCGAAGACCGAAATTCGGAACGCCATGGCGTTCGAGGCGCGTCTTCACGCCTCCGCCGCCGGCGGCCGGGTGAAGGTCACCGCCGAGGGCGTCGAAGTGACCGGCGCCGACGCCGCCACACTCAAACTCGTGGCCGCCACCAACTACAAAAACTTCCGCGACGTCTCCGCCGACCCGGCCAAGCGCTGCGTGGCGTACCTGAAGGCCGTCGCGGCCAAGCCGTACGACGCCCTGCGCCGGGCACACATCCGCGACCACCGCAGCCTCTTCCGCCGCGTCTCGCTCGAGGTGCCCATGACCGAAGCGTCGAAGCAGCCGACCGACCAGCGGATCAAGAACTTCGCCAAGCAGGACGACGCGCAACTGGCGGCGCTGTACTTCCAGTTCGGCCGGTATCTGATGATTGCCGGCAGCCGGCCCGGCAGCCAGCCGGCCAACCTTCAGGGCGTCTGGAACGAAAGCACCAACCCGCCTTGGGGATCGAAGTACACCACCAACATCAACACCGAGATGAACTACTGGCCGACGGAACCCACGAACCTCTCGGAGTGCCACGGCCCGCTGTTTGACCTCCTCGACGAGGTGGCCGTCTCCGGCGCACGCACCGCCAAGGCACACTACAACTGCCGAGGCTGGGTGCTCCATCATAACACGGACCTGTGGCGCGGCACGGCGCCCATCAACGCTGCGAACCACGGCATCTGGGTCACCGGCGGGGCGTGGCTGTGCCAGCACCTGTGGTTGCGGTACGACTTCACACGCGACACCGCGTTCCTCCGCAAGCGTGCTTACCCTATCATCAAGGGTGCGGCCGAGTTCTTCGCAGACTTTCTCATCGAGGACCCGCGCCCGGGGTACAAGAAGTGGCTTATCTCAACGCCCTCCAACTCGCCCGAGCAGGGCGGACTCGTGGCCGGTCCGACCATGGACCACCAGATCATCCGCAACCTGTTCACCAACTGCATCGAGGCCAGCAAGATCCTCGGCGTCGATGAGGCCTTCCGCAGGAAACTCATCGACCTGAAGAGCCGCATCGCACCCAACCAGATCGGCCAACACGGGCAACTCCAGGAATGGCTCGAAGACAAAGACGATCCGAAGCACCGCCACCGTCACGTCTCGCACCTGTGGGGCCTGCACCCCGGTCGCGAGATCACCCCACGCGGAACGCCCAAACTGGCCGAGGCCTGCAAGGTCACGCTCTCGCATCGCGGCGACGGCGGCACCGGTTGGAGCAAGGCCTGGAAGATCAACTTCTGGGCACGCCTCCTCGACGGCGACCACGCCTTCAAGATGGTCAGCGAGGCCATCGCCGGCAACACCTTCCCGAACATGTTCGACGCCCACCCGCCGTTCCAGATCGACGGCAACTTCGGCGGCACGAGCGGCATCGCCGAGATGCTCCTCCAGTCGCACACCGGAGAGGTCGAACTGTTGCC
Source organism: Planctomycetota bacterium (assembly GCA_030602705.1). GTDB lineage: Bacteria > Planctomycetota > Phycisphaerae > FEN-1346 > FEN-1346 > JAUVZF01. Next base: position 4,405 of record JAUVZF010000016.1, on the reverse strand, counting down.
TGCCCTGCCCGGGGCGATTCCTGCCGGCAGCGTCACGGGCCTGTGTGCGCGCGGAGGTTTCGTGGTGGACATCGCGTGGAAAGACGGTAAGTTGGCCGAAGCGACGATCCGCTCAAAGGTCGGCGGCCCGTGCCGCCTGCGGACGCCGGCGCCGGTGGCCGTCGCGTGCGATGGCAAGACCGTCGATGCCAGGCCCCTCGAAGGCGGCGTCGTCGAGTTCGCCACCCGGCCCGGCGCGGCCTACACGCTGACGCCGCGAAAGTGACGCGGCGCATTGGCCTGACGCCGCGAAAGTGACGGGCCGCATTGGTCTGACGCCGCGAAAGTGACGGGCCGCATTGGCCTGACGCCGCGAAAGTGACGGGCCGCATTGGCCTCGTTAGCCGCGGGCCTTGGCCCGCGCGTATCTGTTTGAAGGGGAAACCATGGACTACCGCACCGAACCGCTGACGAAGTACCTCGAAGACGCCGCCGCCGCCCAGCCAACGCCCGGTGGCGGCAGCGTTGCCGCCATGGCCGGCGCCTTGGCCTCGACCATGGCGTCGATGGCCGCCGCCTTCACCGCCGGCAAGGAGAAGTTCAAGAATGTCGAGGCCGAGATTGACGAGGCGCTTGGCAGCCTGGCAAACCTGCGAACCGACCTGCTCGACCTGGCACATCGGGACATGGATGCTTACGCTGCGATCATGGCGGCATACCGGCTGCCCAGGGATAGCGATGAGGAGATGGCCGACCGCGCTGCCGCTATCATGAAGGCCACGCGGGAATCGCTCGACGTCGTCGAGGCCGTTCTGGAAGCCGTCGGCGAGGCGCTCCGGGTCACGCGCCGCCTGGCCGACATCGCAAACCCGAACCTCATCAGCGACGTCGGTGTGGCGGCCGAACTGGCGCTCGGGGCGGCGATGGCGGTGCGGATTAACGTGGCGGTTAACCTGGCCGGCTACAGGGATTCTGATGACGCGGACGCTGTTCGTGAGCGGACCGAGCAGCGCCTTGCCGAGGCCGGACGCCTGGCCGCCGAGACCCGCGAGATCGTCTTGAAGGCGCTAAGCAAGTAGACGTGGCGCCGTTTTAGCCGCGAGCCGGAGGCGAGCGCGCGGCTCAAAGCGGCAAAGGAGCCGTATGGCTTTGGACCGCGAGTACAAGATCTCTGCCTCGTCGCGCTTGTGTCAGGCCTGCGCCCGCCAATTCGGCGTGGGTGATGAGTATTACTCGGCCGTCGTCGAAGTGGAGGGCGAGCAGGTCTTCGCCCGTCACGATTTCTGCCCCGATTGCTGGAAACCCGACGCCGCGGAGTACTTCAGTTTCTGGAAGACCCGCGTGCCCGAACCCGAGCAGCCCCGCCGCAGGGGACCGCAACTTGTGGACCTCGGGCGCCTGATGCAACTGTTCGAGCACCTCGACGACGCCCAAGAGGACCACGCCCTGCGGTTCCGGTACGTCCTGGCGCTGGTGCTGATGCGGAAGCGGCGGCTCAAGGTCGTCTCGTCGCGGCGGCTGGCCGGTGGCAGGGGGGAGGAACTTACCCTTCGCGAACCCGGCACCGACCGCCGGCACCTCGTACGTGCCCCGAGCATCTCCGACTCCGAGATCCGTACCGTCTCCGACCGCCTGCGCGACGTGCTCGACATGCCCGAGAAGTGGGACCAGATTCCGACCGACCAGAGCGACCAGGAGGCTGCGGCCGGGCCACCAGCGCCCCCGGCCCACGAGGAGGGCGACGAGCCTCACGAAGCGAACATTTAGCCCCCGGTGAATACACCAGGGGTTGCACGAAAGCAGCCTGCCCGATGCCACGGATAGCATTGATACCTGTCGTGGTGCTCCTTGTAGCGGTCGGCAGTGTGGCGCGGGCGGCCTCCACCCCGGCGGAGGTCCTTGCGGCACACAACGCCTGGGCCGATTCCATCCGACACGTCTGGTCGCGGGCGGCCGTCACGATCAACTTCCCCGTCGGCAAGAAGCGCGAGCAGCACGACCTCGACGGCCACTTCTTCCTCGTCAAGCCCGACCGTCTCTTCGTCCACGGGCAGGTCTTGGGCCAGGACGTCTTCAGAATCGGCATGAACGCCGAGCGGTTCTGGCTGTGGATCCGGCCGGGTGTCAACACCGTCTGGACGGGCCGGCGCGGCGGGAAGGGCGAGCGGGCTCTTCTCCTGTCGCCGGCCGACTTGATGGTGGCGTGCGGCACGTCTCGGATCGACCTGGCCCGCGGCGCGGCGGCCGAGTTCGTTGCCGAGCGGCGGCATTATATCCTCACGGAGCAGCGCCGCGCCGGCAACGCCCGCCTTCCCGTCCGCCGCATCTGGTTCGACCGGACGACGTTGCGGCCGGTGCGTGTGGACCTGTTCGACGAGGCCGGCCGGCGGCTCGTCATGGCCGAACTCCTGACGTACGAACCCGTCGGCGACACGCAGGTGTGCACCGCTTACCGCGTCCGGTTCTACGGCGACGAGGAAGTTGCCCTCGTCCTCCGCCTAAGCAAGGTGAGCCTCGAAAAGAAACCGAATCCGCGCCTTTTCCAGTACCGCCTTCCCCCCGGCGCGAAAGAGCGCGACCTCGACGCGCCGACGCCCCGGCCGTAGAGGCCGTGGGCCGGCCTTGAGAAGCCGGCCCTTAGCCGGCGATCTTGGTCGCCGCGTTCGGCTGCTCCCACCGGAAGGTCAGAGGCTCCACCCCTGGCGGTAGGGCGGGTTGATGAGACGGTTCGCCAGCGAGTTGTTGGTGAATCGCATGTTTTGGCCGTCCCACACGAGTTTCTGGCCCAAGAGTTGTATCGCGATGATGCCCAACCGGGCGAGTTCCGTCAGCGGTCCGCCGTAATGGAAGTGCGACCCCGCCAGGCGACCCGCTCGGATGGCATTGAGCCAGTCGTTGTGGTGCCCCCTGACGCGGGGGATCGTCTTCGCGGGCTGCTTGTAGGCCCGCATCTTCGCCTCGGGGAAGATGCGGACGCCGTTGGCCCCGTGCGACCCGTACGTGATGCCGCCTGTGGTGCCGAGGACAACGGCGCCGGTCCCGGGCACCTTGCGGTCCTTCCCCAACTCCTTCGGCCGCGGGATTCTCTCCACGCCCGAGTACCAGTACAGCGTCACGGGACCGCGCTTGCCCTTCGCCGGGAACTCGAACTTGATGACCGAGCCCTTCGGGAACGTCATGGCGTGCTTGCGCGGGGCGTAGTCCCTGGCCCGGGCCTGGACCGTCACGGGCGACCCGAGGTCCAGCGCCCAGAACACCGGGTCCACGACGTGGCAGACCCAGTCGCCGATCGTGCCGCTGCCGAACGGCATCCATCCGCGCCAACTCCCCGGCAGGAACACCGGATTGTACGGCCGGAACAGGGCCGGGCCCAGCCACAGGTCCCAGTCGAGCGTCGCCGGCACCGGCGGCTTTTCCTTCAGCCGCGGCAGTTGGTCGATCTTGCAGTGGACGGCGGTGCACGCCGCGTGGATCGTGTGGACGGCGCCGATGGCCCCGTCCCAGATCCATTCGCAGAACAGGCGGATGGCCTCGGTCGAGTGGCCCTGATTGCCCAGTTGCGTGACGACGCGGTGCTTGCGCGTGGCCGCCATGAGTTGACGAATCTCGTAGATCGAGTGTGCCAAGGGCTTCTCGCAGAACACGTGTTTGCCCCGCGTGATCGCCGCCATACAGGCCACCGCGTGGGTGTGGTCGGGTGTTGCGACGGTGACCGCGTCGATGCCCTTCTCCATCTCGTCGAACATCTTGCGGAAGTCCTTGTACGCCTTGGCGTTCGGATGTTTCTTGAACGCACCGCCTGCTCGCTTCTGGTCCACGTCGCAGAGGGCGACGATGTTCTCGCCGCTGGTCCCACCGACGCTCGCCCCGCCACGGCCGCCCACGCCGATGCAGGCCACGTTCAACTTGCCGCTCGGCGCCGTCCAGCCCGGTCCACCGAGCACGTGCCTGGAGACGACCGTGACGGCCGCGGCCGAAGCGGCGGCCCCAAGAAACGCGCGACGTGTCAGATGCTTCTTCGACATAGCAGATCCTTTCTTTTCTGGACCGGCATATTGTACCAAGGCAACCGCCGACGGGCGCCCTGAAGTTACCCACACGCCACGTGTTGTTCGTCAAGGATTGAAACCCTGCGGTCGCGGGTCGTGATTCGCCCCGCCCCGCTCCACACATGCGTCCGGCTGCATAATACTTACGTCAATTTCCACCTCGCCGAAACGGGCAAATGCGCGTTTTTTTTGGCTCCGATCCTTGATTCTGGGCCGTGAGGGGCGATTTGGGGGTCGAATGTTAAGATAGGTAAGGCAAAACGCGCTGGTTTTTGATCCGTTTTTGCGATTTATGTGTCCGTTTTTGTCCGTTTTTGTTCCGTTTTGTTCCGTTTTTGAGGGGTTTTTGAGGGGGCAAAATTGATGTAAGTCACCAT
>JAUVZF010000089.1 GCA_030602705.1 Planctomycetota bacterium | reverse complement strand
TAAAGCCCGGCGCTACAGCGCTGTGGTGGTTGTAGCGCCGGGGTTTATCCCCGGCGCATCCTGGACGGTGCCGCCGCCAACGACCGCCGGGCATAAAGCCCGGCGCTACAGCGCTGTGGTGAGCGTGTCGGCACCGTGGGTGAAGGGGTTCTTCGGGGATAATATCCGCCACCCCAGAGGCCGGCGGCGGTTTCAGGTTACAAAGGCACTTTTTGCAGGCCGGGGTGCGCCCCGGCGCATCTGTTGTATTGCCGGGACGTTGTCCCGGCCTACATGGTGGAGCGCATCTGATGTGTTGCCGGGACGTTGTCCCGGCCTACAGAGCGGAGGCCGATAGATGGCTGATACACCGAACCCTGACGCAGAGAAACCGAAGGTCGCCCCCAAACTCGCCGAGGGCGACGACATCGAGGCCGTCAAGGCCCTGAACGTCGCCTACAAGAGGATGACCGACCAACTGGCCCGCGTCATCGTCGGCCAGAACGAGGTCATCGAGCAGATCCTCATCGCCACATTCTGCCGCGGCCACGCCCTGCTGGTGGGCGTGCCGGGCCTGGCGAAGACGCTGATGGTCAGCACGACGTCTCAGTTGCTCCAACTCACGTTCAAACGCATCCAGTTCACGCCGGACCTCATGCCGTCGGACATCACCGGCACGGACGTGCTGGAGGAGGACCGGACCACCGGCAAGCGTGTCTTCCGCTTCGTTCACGGCCCGCTGTTCTCGAACATGATCCTGGCCGACGAGATCAACCGGACGCCCCCCAAGACGCAGGCAGCGCTGCTGGAGGCCATGCAGGAACACATGGTCACGTGCGGCGAGACGACCTACACGCTGCCCGAACCGTTCTTCGTCCTGGCGACCCAGAACCCCATCGAGCAGGAAGGCACCTATCCCCTGCCCGAGGCCCAACTCGACCGCTTCATGTTCAACATCATGGTGGACTACCCCACGGCCGACGAGGAGATGGCCATCATCAAACAGGTCACCAGCACGTACGAGGCCGATCTTGAAGTGACACTGACGGGCGAGGACATCCTGCGCCTCCAGGACATCGTCCGCCGCGTGCCGGTCGCCGACCACGTGGTCCAGTACGCGAGGGACCTGGCGAGGGCGTCGCGGCCGAACCGGCCCGAAGCCCCACCGTTCATCAGCGAACTGGTCCAGTGGGGCGCCGGGCCGCGCGCCGGCATCTACATGATCCTCGCCGCCAAGGCCCGGGCCATCCTGCACGGCCGGTATCACGCCACCACCGAGGACGTGCGGGCCATGGCGCCGCCGGTGATGCGGCACCGCGTCATCACGACGTTCAACGCCGAGGCGGCGGGCATCTCGCCGGACGAGGTCGTCGCGCGGCTGCTGGCAGAGATCCAGCCGGCCGTCGAGACGGCCATCGCCTGACGACGCTCGTGGGGTGTTGGGGAGGCGCGGGCGCCGTCGAGACCTGCGCGGCCGAGGGCTGCTGAGGGCCGCCGTCCCTCGGACGGCACACCGGGTGACATTTCATGGCACCAACGCAAGGTGGTACGACGTCCGATTACATGCGCCTGCTGGACCCGGACGCGCTGGCCAAGATTCACCGGTTGGAACTGATCGCGCGCGGCCTGGTCGAAGGGTTCGTCTCCGGCCGGCACAGGAGCCCTTACAAGGGGTTCAGTGTCGAGTTCGCCGAGCACCGCCAATACGTTCCCGGCGACGACATCCGCAATCTGGACTGGCGCGTTTACGGCAAGAGCGACCGCTACTACATCAAGGAGTACATCGAGGAGACGAACCTGCGGTCGGTCATCCTGCTCGACGCCTCCGGCTCGATGCGCTACACCGGCCGGCAGGCGGCCGCCCACAACGGCCACAGGCTCTCGAAGTTCGAGTACGCACAGTTCCTGGCGGCGTCGCTGGCCCACCTGATGATCAACCAGCAGGACGCCGTGGGGCTGGTGACGTTCGACACGAAGATCCGCCGTTACATCCCGTCGCGGTCGCGCGTCACCCACCTGCGAGTCATCCTCGACGAAATCGTCAATACCGCGCCGGGCGACGAATCGGCGCTGGCCCCCGTGTTCCACGATATCGCCGAACGGGCTCACCGGCGGGGCCTGATCATCGTGATCTCGGACCTCTTTGACGACACGGAAGAGATCCTGGGCGCCCTGCATCATTTCCGTTACCGCAAGCACGAGGTCCTGCTGCTGCACGTCATGGCCGAAGAGGAACTCACGTTCCCGTTCGACCGGTGGAGCATGTTCCGCGACCTGGAACTGGAGGCGCGGCGTGTCCAGTTGGACCCGCGGGCCGTCCGGGCCGACTATCTGGAACGCGTCCGGCGGTTCGTCCGCGACATCGAAATGGGCTGCGGGCAGATGGACGCCGACTACGTGCCCCTATCCACCAAACGCAACTTCGACGTCGCGCTGGCCCATTATCTGGCAAGCCGAAAAACCCGAACAAAAGGGTTGGGTAATAAATAACAGGGAATAGGGAACAGGGAATAGGGAACAGCCGCCACGTACGACTGACGGCGCCACTCAGAGGGACAGATGCGCAACGGCACTGGGTCACAACCTCGACGCAGCGCACAGGACAAGAGTGGTTGCAGCAGGCGGCGCGAGATTCAGAACTTCACCGATCTGGTCGCGTGGCAAAAGGCCCGAGCGCTCGTAAGACGCGTGTATGAGGCGACAGAGCGATTTCCCCGAGAGGAGGGTTACGGGCTGACACAACAGTTAAGGCGCGCCTCCGTGTCCGTGCCGTCGAACATCGCAGAAGGCTACGGGCGCGGCAGCCGCAAGGAGTACATGCGGTACATACAAATGGCGAGAGGCAGCCTGTACGAGATTCAAACCCAACTGTGGCTGGCCCAGGATATCGGTTACCTGACACCCGGCGAAACACAGTCTTTGACGGACAACGCAGCCGAGTGCATTCGGCTTGTGCAAGGCTTGTTACGCGGCTTGCGGAAATCACGAACCTGAGAGGGAGAACCGGCTTGCGGTTCAGGACACGGGGCAGGGCGAGGGGTAGGTATGAGTCATTCCCTATTCCCTATTCCCTATTCTCTATTCCCTGATTTCTATTCCCTGATCCCTGTTCTTCCTGGGGGAAGAACGCATGACTTTCCTGAACTTGGCAATGCTGACGGGGCTGGTGGCCGTCGCTATACCGATCATCATCCATCTGCTGAACCGGCAACGGGCGACCATCGTGGACTGGGGGGCGATGCGGTTCCTGCTCGAATCGCTGACGCACCGCAGCCGCAGAATCCTCATCGAAGAAATCATCCTGATGGCACTGCGGTGCCTCGTCGTCGCCCTGCTTGTCCTGGCCATGGCCAGGCCTTTCATGCCCGCACGCACAACCATCCCCTGGGCACTCGTGCTGCCGACCATGTTGATTGCCGCCATCCTGGCGGGGGTTGCAGCCGCCGTGTGGCGGAGCGTTCGGGCGCGGTGGATCCTGCTTGGCGCTGCCGCCGTGCTCGCGCTCTCGGCCATCGGCGCATCGATCATCGAGAACGTGCTTCAGCAGAGAGAATGGTCGCTGAGCGGCGGCGAACGCGACGTGGCCATCCTCATCGACGGCTCGACCTCCATGACGATCCTCGTGGACGGCAAACCGAACTTCGAACGCGCGATCGAGGAAGCCCAGGCCGTCATCCAGGCCTGCCGCCCGGCCGATTCCATCAGCATCCTGCTGGCCGGCCCCGTGCCGCGTCCGGTCGTCCCGAACCCGATCGCCGACCGCGAGGAACTCGCCCAGGCCCTGCACGATCTGGCAGCCACGGGCGGGTCGATGCGGGTTCTCGATTCGCTCAGCGCCGCCGCTACCAGCCTCGCCGAAGGGACCAATCCCGCCAAGAAGATCGTCCTGATTACCGACGGCCAGAGCGTCGGGTGGGACGCGCAGCACGAGGCCCGCTGGAAGTTCCTCGGCGCCGGTCTGAACGCCTTCCGCACACCGCCCCAGATCGTTTGCCGCACGCTCGACCTGCCGCAGCAACTCAGCAACGCCGCCGTCGGCGACATCCGAGTCTCGCGCAAGGTCGTCGGCACCGACCGCCCCGTGCGAATCGACGTGACGATCGTGAACACCGGCACGACGCCCATCGAGCCGCTCACGGTGGAACTGCTCGTTGACGGCGCCAGTGCGGCTCGGCAGGATGCCGGCGAGATGTTGCCCGATGCGGCCGAGACGGTCCGCTTCGACTATCGCTTCAGCAAGTCCGGCCCGCACCTGGTCACCGCCAGGGTCCTGAGCGAAGACGAGATACCCAGCGACAACGAGGCCACTCGCGTTCTGCCCGTCATCGACAAACTGCCGGTACTGATTGTCGAGGGCAGTCCGTCCACGCGTCCGCTCGACGGCGCCGCGGCGTTCATCGAGATCGCGCTGACGCCCATCGACGAAGAGGAAGCGAACCAGAAACCTAAGCCCGACAAGAAGAAGCCCGATGCAGAGCCGGCCCTCGGCCAACTGGTCGACCCGACCGTTGTGGCCGCGCCCGACATCGCGTCGGTGACCGATTTCGGCCGCTACAGCCTCGTGATCCTCGCCAACGTCTCGCGGCTGCCGCAGGCGACGGCCGCCAAACTCGTGCGGTTCGTCCAGGCGGGAGGCGGACTGCTCATCATCCCCGGCGACAAAGTGGTGCCGGAGTTCTACGGCACCTGGACGAGTGAGGGCGGCCAGCCGTTCATCCCGGCAGGGCTGGCCCGTCGCCGGTCGCTGCCGGATGCTCCGGCCCATCTGGGTCTGAAAACGCTCAGCCATCCGGCACTGGCGCTGATGCGCGACACGACCCAGTCGGACGTCGAGCGAGCCGTCATCACGGCCTTCTGGACGCTCGAGGTCGACGAGAAGGACCAGACCGTCCGTGTCGGCGGACTGCTGGACACGGGCGAGCCGCTCCTTGTGGAGCGACGGGTCGGCAAGGGCTACGTGCTTATGACGTCGATGTCGCTCGACCGGCGGGAGAGCAACCTGCCGTCGCTCAAGTGTTTCGTTCCGCTGGTCCACGAGTTGGCCTACTACCTGGCTGCCCCCGCACTGGCGCAGACGAACGTGCCGCCAGGGTCGGAGTTCGTCATGGAACTCCCGGCCAAATCGCCCGGGGCGGCGGCGAAGGTGGCCGAGGCGCTGGCGAAGACGCCGGCCGAGGTCCTGACGCCCGGCAATCGGCGGGTCAAGGCGCCTATGGCCGCAACCCCCAACGGCATGCGCGTAACCTTCCCCGGAACATACGAGCCGGGCCTTTACCACCTGACGGTTCCGCAGAAGGTCAGTCAGGACTTTCTCGTGCCGCCCGCCGCCACGGCCGCGGGTAAAGGCTTTCCGTTTGTCGTCCTCGGCGACGCTGAGGAGGGACGCCTGACGCCTCTGACAGACGCCGAACTGGAAGCCGTCGGCAAGCACGTCGCTCTGTTCCGCGCCGACACCACCGCCCGGCTCGTCGAGGCCGTAACCGGCAAGGTCCCCGGGGAGGAAGTCTGGAAGTTCCTGGTCATTGCCCTGCTGGTCGGTCTTCTGGCCGAGGTCGGACTGGCGCGCTGGATCGCCACGCAGCGCCGAATGCACATGCTCAACACGGTTTCGTTCGGAACCGACGCCGTGGACATCAAGACGTTCCGCCAACGGGCCAGGAGCCTGCTGGCCGTCACGAGCCAGGAACCTGAAGGCGCATCAAAGGCATGATTCCAACCGCCGAACAGCATTACGTGTTACCCGAGTCGGTGCCGACGGTGCTGGTGTACGTGATGGTCCTTGCCGCCGCCGGCCTGTGGATCCTTCTGCATTTCGTCTGGCGCCGTCCGAGGGGCATGGGCGCGCAAGCCGTGCGGTTCGTCGTTCTCGCGGCCGTCGGCTTTCTGACGCTCCTGGCGGTGTGGCAGGCGCTTCAGCGCGGGTTCGTCCTGGCGACCAACTGGCCGCTGTGGCCCATCGCCCTCTTGGGCGCGCTGGCCGTCGAGATCGCCCTTGGTCTCTATGCGCTGGAGCGCCGGACGATCTCCCGGGGCGCGGGCCTGGCCCTGTCGGCCCTGCGCGTGGCGATTATCGTCCTGGTCATCATCATGCTCGCCCAGCCGGTCCGCCCGTGGAACCTCAACAAGACGATTCAACGCTGGGTGACGGTCATGCTGGACACGAGCGCGTCGATGTTCATCCCCGACACGCAACTGGGTCCTGCCGAGAAGATCCGCCTGGCCGAAGCCCTCTCGATCCGGGGCGCCCGCCGCCCCTTCACGTTGGACCGTCTGGCGGAGGAGTTGGACACGATACGCCGAGACCTTGCCGCACGGGCAGAATGGCTGGCGTCGCTCGGCACGCTCGACACCGAGGCCCGCAAGCAGCAACTCCAGGCCCGCCGCGCCGACATGAACGACGCCTTTACGAAGGCCGACGGTGCCCTGGCCGAAAAGGCCGAGACGATCGCCGAACCGCTCAAGACTTCTCTGAAGTTGGACGACTCCCTCGTCAAAGGCCTCCAGGACATCGGCAAGCGGATTGCCAGCCCCGTGCGGGAACGCCTCAAGGAAGCCGTCACGCTGACGAGCAAGGACAATGCCGACCGCCTTGTGGGCGAGCACGGCCGGCTCCTGGCCACGGTCCGCCAGGCGGCAACCGAACTGGCAGGCCTGGCGTCGAAGACGGCAGCCATGGGCCGTGCCCTTGACGCGGCCGTCTACGCGTCGCTCGAGGCCGAGGTGCGGGCCAGGGTCGATGCCCTCGCCGGCAAGAAGCGGCTTGCGCTGGCCCGCGACATACTTCTGCACCGCCCGCCCGCCGGGGCCAGGAAGCCGGGCGACGAGGGCGAAAAGGGCAAGAGTTTGCTCGACCGGCTCCAGGCGGACTACGGCGTCAAGGTGTACACGTTCGCCTCCGAGGTCGCCGAGGTGGACGTGAAGGCTTACGCCGACGCCTACAAGGGCACTCAGGAGGACCTGCCCGGCGACGCCGCCGCCCTCCCCTCCGAGCGGCAGCAGACCGACTTCACGGCGGCATTCGAGAAGGTGATGACCGAGATGGCCGACGAGCGGCTCTCGGGCATCCTCCTGCTGAGCGACGGCCGCCACAACGCCGCCAAGAGCGTTGAGCCGCTCGTCCGGCAACTTGGCATCCGGCAGGTGCCGGTCTCCTCGATCGTACTGGGCGGCGAGAAGCCCCCGATCGACGCCGGCATCATCAGCGTCGAAGCGCCCGAGGCCATCGCCACCGGCGACCGGGTCTTCATCACCACACAGGTCAAACTCGACGGCCTGGCCGGCAAGCAGGTCAAGGTCACGCTCGCCGACGGCGACAAGACGGTCGATACCCACTCTGTCCGCGTGCCGACCGGCGCCTACCGCGCGCGAGTCCAGTTGGCCGACGAACCCAAGGACGCGGGGCTTCACCGGTACGCCATCAACATCGAGAAGTTCGACGGCGAGGTCCTGACCACCAACAACCAGTACCCGCTGGCGGTAAGCGTCTCGGACGAGCAGACCCAACTGCTCCTCATCGAGGGCCGCCCGCGATGGGAGTTCCGCTACATCAAGAACCTCTTTGCCGGCCGCGACAAGACCGTCCACCTCCAGTACGTGCTGCTGGAGCCGGACAGGATCGAAGGCGTGCCGCAGCCGGCCAGGACCTATGCGTCGGCGTCTCGCGACCTCGACGAGGTCGAGGCCATGGCCCTGCCGAAGGATGAGACGGAGTGGATGAAATTCGACGTCATCATTCTCGGCGACGTGTCGGCGGAGTTCATCGGCGAGGAGGAGCAGCAAATCCTCCGGCGGTTCGTGTCGGAGCGCGGCGGGACGCTGATCGTGATCGCCGGACCGCGTCACACGCCGCACGCTTACGGCGACGCCGGTCTCGCGGAAATCCTCCCGGTCATGTTCGAGACGTCCACCAAGCCGATTGCCGCGCCGCCCGAGAAGGAGTTCCGCGTCACCCTCACCGCCGAAGGACGCGAAAGCGTCATCATGCGACAGAAGGTGAATCCCGAAGAAAACCTGGAAATCTGGAACGCGCTGCCGGAAATTCACTGGCGGCATCCGATCCTGCACGCAAAACAGGGCGCCACCGTGCTGGCTTACGCCATGCCTCCCGAACCGCCGGACTTCATGCCCCGGCCCAAACCGGAAGGCGGCGCGCCCGACGAGACGCCCGACGAAGACATCCTCACGAAGCGCCGCATGTTCCAACGCGAGAACGCACTCATCACCCATCACAACGTTGCCCTGGGCAAGGTGATGTTCCTCGCGTTCGACCGCACGTGGCGGCTGCGATACCGCGTCGGCGACACGCACCATCACCGCTTCTGGGGCCAGGTGCTGCGGTGGGCCACCGCCAACAAACTGCCCGCCGGCACCGAGACCGTCAAACTCGGCACCGACCGCACACGCTATGCGCCGCACGGGTCGGTGCGCGTCCAGGCCAAGATCGCCAAGAAGGATTTCACGCCCATCGTCGGCAATAAGGACGTGGCCGTCAACGTGCATGCGGGCGAGAAACTCATCCTTCACCAGGTTCTGAAGTACGTCGAGAACTCCGCCGGCATGTACGAGGCCGACCTCGGCGAACTCGACAGCGGAACCTACCGCGTCGAACTCGACGCGCCGGCCGCCAAGCCCATCCTGGCCGCAGAGAACGTCGACTCGGTGTCGATCGAGTTCTCGGTCGATCCGTCCACGCCGGCCGAACAGGCCGAACTTACGCCCGACCGCGGCCTCTTGAGCCGGCTGGCAACACTCACCAATGGAATCGTGGCCGACCCGTCGCGGGCCGACCGTGTACTCGGCTCACTCGGACCGGTCACGGAAGTTGAGATTGAGCGCCACGAGTACGTCATTTGGAATTCCGTACCGCTGCTCGTCCTGATCGTCCTGATGGCGACGGCCGAGTGGCTGCTCAGAAAGAAAGTGGGGTTAGCGTGATGACCGATACCACATCACCACTCGCGAGGCATAACGTACCCCAACCGATCGCCCGTGCACTGCGGCGGCTGATTCACCGGGTTCGCGGCGTGATTCTGCTGCGCGGCGTGTCGGCCGTGGTGGCCACGGCCATCGGCGCGCTGCTGCTGGTCATGGCCATCGACGCCGGATTCACGCTCTTCTCCGAGACGTTCAGGTGGGTGCTGACACTCTCGGCCCTGGCCGTTACGGTGGCGGTGGCCATGTGGCTGCTCATCCTGCCGATAGCCAAGACCATCACACTGACCGGCATCGCCCGGGCAATTGAGACGCGGCACCCGGAACTCCAGGAACGCCTGAGTTCGGCCGTCGAACTGCTGACCAGCCGCGACATCCCCGAAATCCGCGGCTCCGAGACCCTCATCGCCGCCCTGGCAGCCGAGGCGAGCCAGGACGCCGGCCGCGTCAGACCCCGGACGGAAGTGCCACTGAAGGCCGCACGGCCGTACCTTCTCGCAGCCCTGGGCGTGCTCGTCGTTTTCGGTTCGCTATGGGTGCTGTACCCGAGCATTACGTCGCGGCTGCTGAAGCGTGCCGTGGCCCCGTTCATGAATCTGCCCAACATCAAGGGCGACATGCTGACGGTCACGCCCGGCGACGCCATTCTGGCCGAAGGGCAGCGCCTGGAGATCGGCGTGGAGGTGGCCAGTAAGGCCGTCAAGCGGGCGTCGCTTCGGAAACGTCTGCCCGACGGCTCCGAGCGGTCGGCATACATGACGTCGCTGCCGCCCTCGGAGCAGGGCTATCCGCGTTTCACGATCACCTGTCCGCCGGCGGCCGAGGATTTCACGTACCGCGTCCACGCGGGCGACGCGCTCAGCATGGACTACTCCGTCACGGTTGTGCCGCCGGCCATCGTCAAACGTCTGGACGCCCATTACGTGTATCCGGCCTACACCCGGCGCGCGCCCGAGACCGAGGCCGATATTCCGGGCGACATCCGTGCCGTCGCGGGCACCAAGGTCACGGTGTCGGCCACGACGAACAAGCCCATCAAGTCGGCCGACGTGTGGATCAACGGCCGTCCGGCCAAGGACATGACCACGCAGATTTTGCCGGGCCCCGGCGGGACGACCGTCTGCAAGTTCCAGGTCGAACTGGCGCCCCGCATGCGCGGACGCTGGGCACTGGCGATGACCGACCAGTACGGCTTCAAGAACTCCTCGCCCGAACGCCGGATCGTCGCCCTTGCCGACAAGCCGCCGACCGTCAAGATCATCAACCCCGACGTCAAGAGGCTCCGCCTGAAGCCGACCGACCGCCTGCCCGTCCAGTTCTCCATGAGCGACGACTTCGGTCTCTCGAAGGCCGAGTTCGTTGTGGCAACCGACGCCCGCAAGGGTGCCAAGGTCGCTGTCTCCTTGCCGGGTGGCGGGGATGCGGCGAACCGGACGGCGGCCGGCTTGGCGCCCCTTCTGCTGTCGAAACTGCCCCTGCGGGGCGCCAAGCAGTTCACGTTCCGCCTCCGCGCCGCAGACAACAGACCGCCGGACCTCAAAGGGCCGGGTGAGGCCTCCTCCAGAACCATCACGGTCGAACTCGACCTCTCGGCGGAATCGTACGCCATGCAGTCGCTGAAGTCCGAGGAGGAAGCCATCCGCAAAGGGCTCCAGAAGGTCCTGCACGAACTCAAGAAGACCAAAGAGGATTCCGTTCCCGTCAAGGAGCAGGTGGCCAAGACCGAGGAACTCACCAAGGGGCTCGCCGAGCGCGTGGACCGCATGCGAGAGCACCTGGCCGAGGCCAAGGCCGCCACCGCCGAGGTCACGCTCAAGGCGGCCGAGGGTACCTTCGCCGGCCTCGAACCGAAACTCAACCAACTCGAGGCCGAGGTGGCAGGCGCCGAAGACAAGACCGGCCAGGTCAAACTTGCCGACACACCGGCCCAGCGCGGCACGGCCGCCACCGAGGCCGACCAGCACGTGGACGAAGCCATCGGCCTGACGGAGGAACTTCTCAAGGGGTTGGAGAAGATGGCCGAGGCGGTCGAGTTGGCTCAAGCCCTGACCGACATGGCCGCCGAAGAGGCGGCCCTGGCGGCCCAGGCGGCCCAGCAGGAGGTCCCCGGCGACTGGCAGCAGGCCCAGGAGCAACTCGCCGGCAACGTGGGTGAACTCGTCGCCGACACGCCTGCCGCTCAGCAGGCTCAGTTGGCGCGCGACCAGCAGACCGCCCAGGACATGGCCGCCGACGCCCGTCAACTTCAGAAGGAACAGTTGGCGCTGGCCGAGGAAACCGGACAACTGACCGAGGTCGCCAAGGTTGACCAGGCCCTCGAAACCCTGGCAGCCGAACAGGCCCAACTCGCCAAAGAGGCGGCCGCCGAGCAACAGGACATCCGCGAGCGCACGGAAGAACTCCTTGCCGAGCGCAACGCCCTTGGCCAGGAGATGACGGAAAGCCAGATGGCTCGCCTTCAGGCCGAGCAGACCCAACTGGCTCGCGAGGCCACCGAATTGGCCGAAAACGTTGCGCCGCTGGGCGGTCAGCCGAGCCAACTCGGTGAGCAGGCCGCACACGATGCTCAGGCCGCCGCGCAGCAACTGCCAACCGACATCGGCGCCGCCGCTGAAAGCGCGGGCAGCGCCGCCGAGGAACTCGGCGATCTCTCTGAAAATCTCGGCAACCAGGCCGCTCAGCAGGCCGCCGGCGAACCATCGTCCGGCGAACCGTCTTCCGGTGAGCCATCGTCGGGCCAGCCGTCGAGTGGTCAGCCGTCGGCAGGCGAGGCCGCCCAGATGGCCCAACAGGCGGGTGACCTGGCCGAGCGGCAGGAGCAACTGGCCGCCGAGATGCAGGCCCTCGCCCAGCAGAGCCCGCAGCAGGCGCTGGCCGCCGCTCAGGAAGGTCTGGCAGACCGTACGGGCGCGCTTCAGGAAGCCGCCGCCGCCCTGGGTGAACGTGCCGAAGCGATGGCCCCTGCCACCGCCGCCGCCGCCGGCGAGGCCACCGAAGCCCTTGGCGAGGCCCAGCAGTTTGCCGAGCAGGCGGCCGGCGAACTCGGACAGGGCAGCCAACCCTCCCCGTCCGGCTCGCCGGAGGCGGCCCAGTCCTCGCAGCAGAGCGCCGCCGAGGCCCTCGGTGAGGCCGCCGAGGCGCTCTCGGGCCTCGGTCAGGCGCTGGCTCAGGCGGCCGCAGGCATGCCCGCGCCGTCGGCGGGCGAAGCCGCGATGGGCCAGCCGATGGCCGAAGGGTACAGCGCTGCCACGGAAGCCGCTGCGAGCCAATCGGCTCCCTCGGCTGCCCAGGCGGCTCAGGCGCTGTCGCAGGCTGCCAGACAGGCCGCGGCGATGGCACAGGCGATGGGCGCACAACCCGGCATGGGAATGGGCATGGCCATGCAGCCGGGGATGATGACCGCGCGGACGCGGAACTCCCAGTTCGGCATCGGGGCGATCCGCATCAGCCTGACGGCTGCAAAACTTCAGGACCTGGGCATCAAACTGTCTGACTGGGCGCGGCTGCCGGGCGAGTTACGCAACCAGATCCTTCAGGCTGCCGAGGAAAGCGGCCCGGAGGAATACCGCGCTCTGATTAAACGGTATTTCCAGAAGGTCGCCAAGAAAGGCGGCCAAAGAGGCGAGGAGAGCAAATGAGAACCTCCAGACGCGGCAACACCCCAGGCAGACGCCGAACTCGACCGGCGGTGGCAGGCGCTCTCGCGGCCTGCCTCTGCGCAGTCCTCGCAGGCCGGGCGATGGCCGACAAGGCATCGCCGGCGCTCGACAAGTACCACGAGAGAGTGGATAAATCCCTCGACCGGGCACTCGCCTGGCTGGCCAAAGAGCAGAAACCCAACGGCTCGTGGAGCAAAAACGAACACTCGCGCAATGCCACCGGCATCACGTCGCTCTGCCTCATGGCACTGCTCGCCAAAGGGCACACGCCCGGCGTCGGACCGTACGGCAAGGTCCTCAACAAGGGGATCGATTTCATCGTGAAGACGCAGCAGTCCAACGGCATGTTAGTCAGCGGGAGTTCAGGCCACGGACCGATGTACAGCCACTGCATCTCGTCGCTGATGCTCTCGGAAGTCTCCGGCATGGTGGACCCCGACCGTCAAGCCAGGATCGACAAGGCCCTGAGCAAGGCGATGAAGACGATCCTGGCCGCACAGCAGATACACAAGGACGAGCGCAGCACCGGCGGATGGCGCTACCAGGGCGACAGCCGCGACAGCGACATCTCGTGCACCAGTTGGGCCATCATGGCCCTGCGTTCGGCTCGCAACAACGGCGCCGCCATCCCGGCCGAGGCCATCGCGCGCGGCATCGGCTACGTTATGAAGTGTCAGGTTCGCCGCGACGGCGGCTTTGCCTACCAGCCGGGCGGCGGCTCCGGATGGGGACGCACCGGGACCGCCCTGCTCTGCCTGGAACTGTGCGGACGGCACCGCGACCGCAGCGCCCTGATGGCCGGTGAATGGATCCTGAAGAACCTGCCCACCCACTACGGCCGCGGGTCACACTTCTCCTACGCCATGTATTACTGCTCGCAGGGCATGTTCCAACTTGGCGACGATTACTGGGACCGATGGGCCTCACAGATGTACGAGGTCATGCTCAAGGCCCAGCAAAAAGACGGTAACTGGCGGTCCTCCGGAGAGAACGTGGGCGAAGACGGCAACTACTATTCAACCGCCATGGCCGTCCTGGCGATGAGCGTATCGTATCGCCAACTGCCGATTTACCAGCGATAAGGGCAAAAAGGTTCCAGGAACCTTTTCCCCGAAGGGCCCGGAGGGTGCTACGCAGAAAAGGATCCTGGAACCTTTTTGCCCACCCCCACCTTGGACCTGGGAGCGTTTTGGCTTGACAAGAGCGCCGGACAAGGGAAAATACTGGGCGTGTCGGCCGTGCGTTTGCCCTTGGGACGGTAACGCTCGGCCGCCACGTGGCCGGCCGTCGGCCCTGTGGGGGCGTAGCTCAACTGGCTAGAGTTCCGGACTGTCGATCCGGAGGTTGCGGGTTCGAGTCCCGTCGCCCTCGCCACATAAAGACACCGGCCGCTCGGGCTCACTGGTCCCGGCGGCCTTTTCCTGCGGCTTGGCCGTAGCGCCGGGGTTTATCCCCGGCGCATCCTGGCCGGCGCCGCCGCCAACGGCCGCCGGGCATAAAGCCCGGCGCTACAACCGCCTGCGCTCGCCAGAAAAA
>JAUVZF010000149.1 GCA_030602705.1 Planctomycetota bacterium | reverse complement strand
GATGAAACACGTGAAGATCGGCTTGCTCAACAAGAAGCGCGGCAACTTCACGATCCAAGAGAAGTTCACCGGCGCCGGCGAGGTCGCGGACCAGACCCTCGATGAGGTGAGACATCACGACGAGGCGCTACGGCGCGGGGGATACGACGTCCGCGTGATCAACTGGGGGCCGGATGTCATCCGGGACCTTACCGAAGCGGACGTCGACATCGTCTTCAACGTGTCCAGTCTGGTGGAGGCGGCCATCCTGGAAGAACTGGCAATCCCCTTCGTGGGCTCCAACACCGCCACGATCGCCCTCACGACGGACAAGTCCCTCGCCAAGAAGATATGGTCCCGGGAGGGGCTGCCGACCTCGCCTTTCTGTGTGGTTCGGACGGAGGAGGACTGCGAGATCTTTCGAGACGACCCCCCCTTCGGCTATCCGCTTTTCATCAAACCCGTGGCCGGAAGAGGCAGCGCCGGCATTACCGAGGAGTCCGTTGTCGAGAACTACGACCAGTTGGTCAAGGGAGTGCTGGAACGGTGCGCGACCATCGGCCAGCCGGTTCTGATTGAGAGGCTTCTGCGGGGCCGCGAGATCACGCAGTGCGTGCTGGGCAACGCAGGGAACGCGCGAGTGCTCCCACCCCTGGAGATCGTTTACCGTAAAGGTGCCGTTACGCTGACTTTTGACAAGAAAGAGGCCGACGACGACACCTTCCTCTGCCCTGCGCCGATGACGGGAGAAGAGACGGAGATGATGCAGAACCTGGCCAGGAGAGCCTGCACGGCGCTCGGCTTCAACGATTATGGCAGAATCGACGCCATCCTGACCGACGAGGGGCCTTTCCTGTTGGAGGGCAACCCGTTCGCCGGGCTCATGTGCACCCCGGCGGAGAAGCCCCACAGTTACATCGGTGTCATGGCCGCCGCGGCAGGCATGGATGGCAAGGAACTGTTGGGCGAGATTGTGCGCATCGCGCTCGAAAGGTACCATCTGACATGACGACGAGAATGGGTGCACCAAGGCTGGAGATCGATCTCGGCAAAATCGGCCACAACGCCCGAGCGCTGCACAGGTTGTTCGGCGCCAGGGGCGTTTCTGTGACTGCCGTGACCAAGGCGGTGCTCGGATCCCCCCGCGTCGCCGAGGTACTGGTGGAGAACGGGATTACCGCCATCGGCGACCCACAGATCGAGAACATCCGCAGGATGAAAGAGGCGGGCATTGAGGCCGAGTTCACACTGATCCGCAGCCCCATGCCGAGCCAAACGAGGCAAGTCGTCCAGTACGCGGACATCAGCCTGAACACCGAACTCGGCGTCATCAAGCGCCTGTCCGGATGTGCCGCCGAGAAGGGGAAACCGCACGGGATTATCCTGATGGTCGAACTCGGCGACCTGAGGGAAGGTATCATGCCGTCCGAACTGGGGGAAACGCTGGAGGAAACGCTCGAACTCAACGGCGTGGAGTTGGTCGGCATCGGAACCAATCTGGCCTGCTACAGCGGAGTGAAGCCTACCGAGGAGAACATGGGAGAACTCTCTGCGATTGCCGACCGCATCCGAAACCGGTACGGCATCCCTCTGGAAGTCATCTCGGGAGGGAACTCGGCGAACTACCAGTGGTTTGTCTCGACGCCGGACCTGGGGCAGATCAACCATCTCCGTATCGGCGAGTCGATTCTCCTGGGCCGCGAAACACTGCATCGCGACAGAATCCCGGGCCTGCATACCGACGCCTTCACGCTCGTTGCCGAAGTCATCGAACTCAAGATGAAACCGTCCGCTCCCGCAGACGCCGGTTGCCAGGACGCCTTCGGCAACCGGCCCGTGTTCGAAGACAGAGGAACCATCAGAAAGGCGATCCTCGCGATCGGCAAGCAGGACGTCGAGGTCGCCGGGATGACCCCGAGAATCGACGTTGAGGTGCTTGGCGCGACCAGCGATCACTTGGTCCTCGATGCGAAAGACGCCGATGTACGCGTCGGGAGTGAAATCGCGTTCGACGTCAATTACAGCGCATTATTGAGGGCCATGGCGTCGCCCTACGTCACCAAGCAATACCGCGATGCCTCGCCTGTCCCTGCTGAGATCTCTGTGCCCGTGTCGGTGCCGGAGGCTCTTGCTCAAATCTGCGAGGCGCAGGTTGACTCGTGCCCATGAGCGCTACCGGGCACGGGACCCACACCCTGTGCATGCCCTTTGGAACCGCCCGATCTGTTTTGCGTCCAGGGCCTGACCTCGTGCTACGTCGGCTTTCCCGTAAAGGTTATGAATCGCGCGAAGGTTGTGCCGGAAGGAAAGATTACTCACTATCGTGAACAGTGGCCCGCGCCTTCCCCAGAAACTGCTCCATATTCGGTGTAGGATCCGCGGCACGGAGTAGAATCTCCGGTCACAGGCATTCATCTCTTGGAGGATATCAGCCCAGGACAGATGCTTGTACCGGGCCACGGGGAACGTCAGCGTGAAATACCTCCAATCCTCCGGGAACGAGTCGGCGGCGATGCGGCCCTGCGATTGCATCTCGTGCCACAGGCGCGTCCCAGGCAGCGGCGTCAGGAACAGCACGTTGAGGAGGTCCACGCCATAGCGTTCGGCGGCCTCGGCTATCTGCTTGCCAATGCCCCGTTCATCTGTGTCCAGCCCCAGGATGAAGGAACCGGCCACGAAGATGCCGTGGCGTTGCAAGCGGGCGACGGAGGCTCTGAAATCGCGGCCCTTCAAGAGGTTGAATTTCTTGCCCACCTCCGCCAGCCCCTCCGCGGTCGGCGACTCAAAGCCAACGAAGACCCCTTTGCAGCCTGCTTTGGCCGCCAGCGTCAGCAGTTCGTCGTCATCGGCCATGTTGATGGTCGCCTGGCAAATCCACTTCTTGCGCAGATTCGCGTGGATCATGGCCCGGAAAAGATCCTTGGCGCGGGCAATGTGCTTGCGGCTCGTGCCGACGAGATTGTCGTCAACGACGAGGACCAGTCTCTCCCGAATCGTCCGGAACTCCTCCACGACCTTTTCGACAGGCCGCTGCCGGTAGCGTTTCCCGTTGAAAACGGACACGCTGCAAAAACTGCAATCGAGCGGGCAGCCACGCGTGGTCTGAATCGAACCGAAGGCGTAGCCGCTCGTCAACAGGTCGTTCCGGGCCGGCGGAACGTCTTCCATGCGCACGAACTCGCCGGCATACACCGGCTTCAAGAGGCCTCGCCGGGCGTCTTCCAGAACGCGTGCCCAGACACTCTCGGCCTCTCCCGTTACCACCGAGTCCACGCGTTCCATCGCCTCTTCCAAGCAGACGGTGGCATGGATACCTCCCATAACGACCGGCACGCCCCGGCGGCGAAACTCACCCGCCAGTTCGTACGCGCGCGGCGCCTGCGAGGTAAAGGCGGTAATGCCCACCAGATCCGGCCGGGGCAGCGCCTCGTAGTCCGGTACGTCGAGGTTCTCGTCAATGATCCTGACTTCCCACTCCGGCGGTGTCATGCCGGCCACAGTCAGAAGCCCCAGAGGCTTCCAGACACGGTACTTCGTCCAGCGGTTCTTCTTGGCAAGGCTGACCAGCGGATTATTATTCGGGTTTATCAGATATAGACGCACGGATCGTGGCCTCTTGCATTGACCGGAGGTACGTGTTTAGCGTGTCATTCCGAGCGAGCGAAGCGAGTCGAGTCCCGGCGCGCCGGGATCGCCGTTATCCGTGTCCGGACGACGAGATTTCCTGCGGGCACTCGGGGTACAGCGCTCCGCTCGCCCTCGCCTTTGGCG
>JAUVZF010000071.1 GCA_030602705.1 Planctomycetota bacterium | reverse complement strand
CGGCATGAGTGCCGCCGTACTGGGCACGAGCCTGACTTCCGGCGCCGGCCGACAGAAAGACCATCCCGCCGCTCACGGCCCCCAGGCGTTTGATGAAACTCCGGCGAGATACGCCCCTTGCGGAGCCGTCTCCGCCGGGCGCGGCAGGTTTGTGTTTCCTCGCGTTTGTCTGTTGTTCCATCTCCGAGCCTCCTCTCATAAGTCGCTTGGGGCCAAGCCGGGTACAGCCCAACTGCGGAGGCTGCGCCGTCCACGGGATGGATCTTGCTGACTCGCCGCGCCCCGTGCCAGATGGTGGCCGCCCACGGCGACCGGATACTGTATTGGGTTAGGATACCCGGTCGTCACCTCAAAAGATAGCAGTCGGTCATTTGGCGGACGGTTTTCCATCAGGTCGGTACTCTGGAGGATCCCAAGTCAGATTTGAGTCGGGATTTCCCAGATAGACTCGCGCCCACGACCACCGTGGGTCTTTCCGATGATCCTATTCTGACTCCAGGCCCTGTCAATGCCGGCTGCGGTTCCGGCAAGGCTGCATCTGACTCCCTTCGGGCCGTGACCCTGGCAGGCCGGTTTACCGGCGCCCGGCCTTGGGACGCTTGCCGCGTGTCAGGTCCACCATGCGGCCGTTCTTGATGACCCAGACCGGCGTCCCGTTTTCGAGTCCCTCTCGCAGCGCCCGCTTGGCTGCCCGCCGAAGTGCCGCCATCGAACCCAGGATATCGGGGTCTTTCGAGCCAATGGCCTTTCGAGTCATGGATTGTCTCCAGCCGCCAACAGTCGCGGCGTCGGCCCGGAGTTGTCGTAGATCACCCAACTGTTTACAAGCCCCTGGTAGAGTGTTTTGAAGTTTCGGAGTCCCGCATCGAAACGCCGTCGGACAACGGTCTCCGGCACGTCGTGGCCGCCATTCGCGACGCGCGCCGCCACGCGTGCCACCGCCAGGTCGGCCGTCGGCAAGGATAGGAAGATCAACTTCACATGGTAGCCTGCAGCCCGCCATCGTGGAATCCAGCGAGCGTAGTTCCGCCCTGCCAGCGTTGTCTCAAAGGCAAAACTCGCCCCCTGGCGCACGCGGCGATGAATCTCCTCAAGCATGAGCCGGCCGGCCCGAAGCGCCACCCGCTCGGGGTCAAAGGGCGAGAGTCCTGCTGCGATCAGGTCCACATTGATGAAATCCGGGCACCCCGCCTCACGAGGCAGAAACTCCCGGGCGAAGGTGGTCTTCCCCGCCCCATTAGGCCCTGCAACAATCACGATTCTCTGCGGCTCTGCCATGGGGCGGTCCATCTCGCCTGAGCATCGGCGGGCAACCTTGCCAAGCCGTATCCGCAGCAAAGACGCCGTCATCCCCAGGCGGGCTCGCACGGGTAATCCGGACCCTGCGCCGCCCGGCCCGCCTTACGCGTAGTTCTTGGCGGCTTGCCGGAGTTCGTCGACTTTGCGGAGTTCTTCCCAGGTGAACTCGGGCAGTTCGCGGCCGAAGTGCCCGCCTTCGGCGGTCTTGCGGAAGATGGGGCGCAGCAGGTTCAGGTATTCGATCATCTCGCGCGGCTTCAGGGGGAACACGTCGCGGACGACCTTCGCCAGGGCAACGTCGGAGATCTTGCCGGTGCCGTTCGTATCGACGCGGATGCTCAACGGGTCGGCGACGCCGATGGCGTAGGCCAGTTGGACCTCGCATTCGTCGGCCAGTTCGGCCGCCACGACGTTCTTGGCGGCGTGGCGGGCCATGTAGGCTGCGCTTCGGTCCACCTTGGAGGGGTCCTTTCCGCTGAACGCCCCGCCGCCGTGGCCCCCCTTGCCGCCGTAGGTATCGACGATGATCTTGCGTCCGGTCAGTCCGCAGTCGCCCTGTGGCCCGCCGACGACGAACCGCCCGGTGGGGTTGATGTGATAGATGGTATCGTCATCGAGGAGTTCGGGCGGCACAACCGGCTTGACGACGCGCGCGATGACCTCGTTGCGAATCTCTTCATTGGAGACCGCCTTGCCGTCCACCTGGTCGGCGTGCTGCGTCGAGACAACGACCGTGTGAACGCGGACGGCCTTCCCGTTTTCATCGTACTGGACGGTGACCTGGCTCTTGCCGTCGGGTCGGAGCCACCGGATTTCGCCTGCCTCTCGGACCTCCTTCAGACGAATGCACAACTGATGGGCCAGTTGGATGGGCATCGGCATCAGTTCGGGCGTCTCGCGGCAGGCGTAGCCGAACATAATGCCCTGGTCGCCGGCGCCCTGCTCCTTGCTGTCGGAAGCATCGACGCCCATGGCGATGTCCGGGCTCTGGCGGTCCAGCGCCACCAGGACGGCGCAATGCTCGAAATCGAAGCCGATGTCGGCGTCGGTATAGCCGATGTCCTTGATCGTCTCGCGGACGATGTCGCGAATATCGACCTGTGCCTTGGTCGTCACCTCTCCGGCAACCACGCACATGCCGGTGGTCACGAGGGTTTCACATGCCACGCGGCTGGCGGGATCCTGGGCGATCATCGCATCGAGGATCGCGTCGGATATCTGGTCGGCCATCTTGTCCGGATGGCCCACCGTGACGGCCTCGCTGGTAAAGAGCGTGTGGCCCTCCGGCAGGCTGAAGCCGGGTCCCGAGGTTGCCTCATCCTTCGCCACGCTCCTGCTCCTTCCAAGGCAAAAAGGTTCCAGGATCCTTTTCTGCGTAGCACCCTCCGGGCCCTTCAGGGAAAAGGTTCCTGGAACCTTTTTGCCCTGCCGCCCGCCAGTGAAAAGAGTCACACCCAGCCGCCGAGCGGCCGCAGGGTTCAGTTCACACGGATCCACATCTGTGTGTATTCGCGGTGGCCGTCCAGATCGACGACCGTCAGGAACACGTTGTACAGGCCGGGCCTCGCGTAGGTGTGTGTAACTTCGGCCCTGGCCGAGACGGTGTTGTCGCCCAAGTTCCAGAGCACGGAATCGACGCGGCCATCGGGCGAGTCGGGATCGCGAACCAGTGCGCGGAACTTCACCGTCAGCGGCGCCCTGCCCTTGGTGGTGCTGGCGTCGATGTGGATGGCCGGCCAGTGCTCGACGATGTTCAGAAAATAGCGTGCCGCCTCCACCTGGTTGGGGTTGTGGCCTCCCGGGAGACGGCGAATCACAAAGTTGCGGAACCCCCTGACGGTGTACCAGAAGTTGGCATCGCGGTTCATCTGATCGAAGCCGGGCAGGTCGCCCTCGCCGAAGAAGACGTAGACGTGCACGTGGCGAGCCCGCAGCGCCACGTCGTCGGTGACCAGGTTCTCCTTGAAGTTGGCGGCGCGGCCGACGATGCACCGGAACACGTCCGGATGATGCAGGCCGATGTAATGGGCCGGATAGCCCCCGGCCGACCAGCCGGTAATCATGATCCCGTCGGGGTTGATGTTGTAGCGCGACTTCAGTTCGCGGATGATGGCCATGGCGGCCTTGTCGTCGCGGACGAGTTCCGGGGCGGGCCGATCGTTCGGAACGCCCAGCCACCCGGTCGCCGAATCGAAATCCGCCGAACAGATGATCAGGCCGTACCGCTCGGCCACGCCGACCCAACGGTTGCGCTGGCCGGCCGCCTCGTCGAAGGGGAACGTTCCCTGGGCCGTCAGGACGAGCGGATACTGACGCCTGGGATTATACGTTCTCGGAATATAGAGATGGTACGTGCGCCCGGTGATGGGCTCCCTCTGGTAGTCCACCTTCCCGGTGACAACGGTACCGTCCTCGTTGCGCCAGGCCTGCGGCTCACAGCCCGCCGCGGCGCACAGCATCGCCGCGCCGGCCACCACGAGTGCGCCTGCGCCAAGGCATTTCACCCCAACTCCCATCACGTCACACACTCTCCTGTTCGGGGCGTCGGGGCCCCGCGTGTCCCCGCCCGGGTTCTTGAATGCAACAGTTTATGCGCCGGAGCCTTTTCAGGCAAGGCAAAACGCGGGCTTCGCAGCGGTGCAAGGGGAAGTTTTTCTTCTTGACCGGCGTCGGCCGGCAGGCTATGGTTGGTGTGATTGTAGAGGAGCGCGAGAGGTTTGTTGCCTGTCGGCCGTATCAACTCGCACCGGCCACGTGTAAGTGGGGCCGTGTTAAGCCTGTGTGCTAAAGCCACCCGGCGGAGGTTCTCCGCTTGGCCGGGTGGTTTTTTTGGTGATTCGGAGTCTGGAGGTACCGAGGCATGGCACGCGGCAAAGTAAAGTGGTTCAACGACCAGAAGGGGTTTGGATTCATCGAACAGGAAGGCGGGGATGACGTCTTCGTTCATTACTCGAGCATCGCAGGCGACGGGTTCAAGACCCTTGCCGAGGGCGACGAGGTGGAGTTCGAGTTGACGCAAGGGCCGAAAGGCGCCAAGGCCGAGAACGTCACTCGCCTTCAAGTCTAGGGCCGCCTCGTCGGCCCGTGTGGGCCGCATTCAACAGTCGTGCGGCGGTAGCCGACCCACCGGTTGCCGCCAGCCTTTTCAGCGAACCGTCGTTCGCCATCGAAGACGGCCGGGATGCCGCTTGCCCTGAAGGCCGGATTTCGGGTATCGTACTTGTTTAGCGTGCTCTCGAAGCGATGTCATTTCGACCGAGCCCTCGCCAAAGGCGAGGGCGAGCGGAGAAATCTCGTCGTCCGGACACGCATAACGGCGATCCCGGCGCGCCGGGACTCGACTTTTCTTCGCTCGCTCGGAATGACACGCTAAACACGTACCGGGTATCTCTATCCGGCTCGATGCCGGCGTGATACAGCCGGCGGCAAAACGCCGACCCGAAAATCACAGCAACCCCGAATGATTCGCGGGTTCCTATCAGGAGAATGTTATGGACCAAACAAAAGTATTCTTGAGCGAAAAAGACATGCCGCGCCAGTGGTACAACCTGGCGGCAGACATGCCGAACCCGCCGCTGCCGCCGCTCGGGCCGGACGGTAAGCCCGTCTCGCCCGATATGCTCGCGCCGGTGTTTCCCATGAACCTGATCGAGCAGGAGATGTGCACCGATCGGTGGGTGGACATCCCCGAGGAGGTCCTGGGCCTTCTGATGCTGTGGCGACCCAGCCCGCTGTACCGGGCGCACCGCCTCGAGAAGGTGCTCGGAACTCCCGCGCGGATTTACTACAAGAACGAGGGGGTCTCGCCGCCCGGCAGCCACAAACCGAACACGGCGGTTCCCCAGGCCTGGTACAACAAGCAGTTCGGCATCGAGCGGCTGACCACCGAGACCGGGGCCGGCCAGTGGGGCAGCGCCCTGGCGTTCGCCTGTGCGCTGCTGGATCTGGAGTGCAAGGTCTTCATGGTCCGCATCAGTTTCGACCAGAAGCCCTTCCGCCGCCTCATGATGGAGACGTGGGGCGCCACGTGCATTCCCAGCCCGTCCCCGGAGACGAAGGCCGGGCGGGATATCCTGGAGAAGATGCCCGATACGCCCGGCTCACTGGGCATCGCCATCAGCGAGGCGATCGAGGCCGCCGTCACCGACACCACCGGCAAGACGCGCTACAGCCTCGGAAGCGTCCTGAACCACGTCCTGCTGCACCAGACGATCGTCGGCCTGGAAACCAAGAAGCAACTGGCCCTCCTGGGCGAGAAGCAGGTGGACGTCGTCATCGGGTGCGCGGGCGGCGGGTCGAACTTCTCGGGGCTGGCGTTCCCCTTTGTGGCCGACAAGATCGCCGGCGCAGAGATCGCGATCATTCCGGTCGAGCCCACCAGTTGCCCGACGATGACCCGGGCGCCGTACGCCTACGACCACGGCGACACGGCCCGGATGACGCCGCTTCTGCCGATGCACACGCTCGGTCACACGTTCGTTCCACCGCCCATTCACGCCGGCGGTCTGAGGTATCACGGCATGGCGCCCCTGCTCAGCCTGGCCATTACCGAGAAACTGATGGAGCCGCGAGCCTACGACCAACTCAAGTGCTACGAGGCGGCGGTCACCTGGGCGCGGACGGAAGGGTTCATCTCCGCCCCCGAGACGGCCCACGCCATTGCCGCCGTCATCGACGAGGCCAACAAGGCCAAGGAAGAAGGCAAGGAGAAGGTCATCCTGTTCAACTGGTCCGGCCACGGCCTGATGGACCTCTCGGGCTACGACGCGTACTTCCATGACAAACTGGTGGACTACCCGCTTCCGGAAGAAGAACTGCAGAAGAGCCTGGAGTCCATCAAGGACCTGCCGAAGCCCGAAGACGTGGCCAAGAGCCTCGCCTGACGGCATCGAGCACGGGGTAAATCCGGGGCCGGCCGCCTCGACCGCGGTCGGCCCCTTCCTGTCCGGCGGAGCCGCACGATGGCCGATCGAATCACCGCCCACGATGGCAGGCGACGCCGATGCCCCATGCTCGGCCACGACGTCCCCTTCTCCTATTGCCGCGCGCCGGGCCGCCAACTGCCATGCAGCCGCATCCTCGACTGCTGGTGGGAAACGTTTGACGTCGAGACGTTTCTGCGCGGGCATTTCAGCGAGGACCAGATCGCCGAGGTCCTCGCGCCGCGGAAGGACAAGGCGGCCACACTCATCGAGTTGATCGAGAAGGCCCGCAAGGCGAACGAGCCGAAGCCGTAGCCCGCGCCACCTTCACCAGCGATACGGCGGCGCCGACCGCGCAGACCACAACCAGCGGCGCTACGCCGACGATTCGGCCGACGATGCGTCCACCGACCACGGGGGCCAGGTAGTCGCCGACAAGACCCGACGCCGGCCCGATGGCAAAGCCCGCGCCGATGAGGCTCTCGTGCGACCCACCGGCGTCCACGGCGGCGTTCTTGACCACCATGGCATAGGTCAGCGCCGCGTAGTAGGTCATACCCACCGAGAGGCCGAACAGGAGTTCCCCCACCAAGACGACCGCCAGGTCGGCGCCGAACAGGGCCAGGAAGAAGCCCGCCGGCAGCCCCACGATGACCAGCGCCAGCGGCCCGACGCGGTTGTGCCACCCGCGATAGAGGCCCAGCGTCAGAAACGCAAGGAAGCGGAACACGTCGAGCAGACCCGACAGCGCCGTCGCCCACGCCACACCCACCTTGAGACCGGCAAAAACGCTCGGCAGCAGGGCAGCCAGGATCCACATCAGCGAGTAACCCGTCAGCATCGACCAGCGGGCCGACGCCAGCAGGCCGCGGTACCGGGCCATGCGGCCGGGGGTCGGCCGCTCGGGATGGTCGTGCGGCAGATGGACGAGCCGCCGCTCCAGAGGCCACGTCAGGACCAGACTCACGACGCTCAAGAGACCCGCCGCCGCAAACAACGCCTCCGGCCGCCACGCAATCAGCGGGCCGGCAGCCACCAGCGCCAGCGGCACCGCTCCCGCCCACGACAGGTTGAAGCGGCCGATCGCCGCTGCCTGGTCCTTCGGGGTGCGGCCGGCGGCAACGTAACTCTCCACCACCGGCCACTTCAGACCCATGACGCAGCCGATGGCCATCGTCATGGCAACCACCGCGTACGACCCGGCCCACACGCAGAGCACCGCGTGGCCGAGCACCTGGCCAACGAGCGTCAGCGCCAGCAGTCCCTTCTCGGAGAGGCGCCTGGAGGCACCGTGGCTCAACTGCGCACCGACCACGTACGCGACGCCCCAGGCAAGCGCCAGGCCCAGGTTCTGTGCACCCGTGAAGCCCAGCCGCTCGTAGGTATAGAAGTACAGGCCGCGCTCGATGAAGATCGTCGCGGCGCTCTCGAGAAACGTGATGGTCAGGACTCGGGCCGAACGAGACACGGCGTCGCACCCTACAAAACGCGTCGGCACATCGCGGCAGAACATACGTCTGCGCCTGCCAAAGTGCAAGGCCTTGGGCGCAGGCGCCTCAGTTACGGGTGGAGTCGGTGTGCAGCCATCTGAGCCGCGCCCGTGAGGAAGCGGCCGCTCCCTGGCGGTCGCGGCTCTGCTACGACGCGCGACGGCCGGCCCGACGCCCATCCTGCCCGTCACTGAGGCGTTACCCTCCGGCCGGAATGGCACTTGACCGTGCCCTGCACTGCCCTACGATACGCGGGAGGCATGGAGACGATCCCGCAAATCCTCGCCCGCTCCGTCCGTACGTTCGGCGACCGTCTCGCGCTGCGCAAGCACGGCGGTCCCAACGCGACGACCTACACCTACCGCCAACTCGGAGTGCACTCGGCGGCCGTGGCACACCGCCTGACGGCGCGGGGCGTGACGAAGGGGACTCCCGTCGCCCTGCTCTGCGAGAACCGGCCGGAATGGGCCGTCGCCTACTTCGCCACCCATCTGCGCGGCGCCGTCTGCGTGCCCATCGACACGAGGCTCAAGCGAGCCGAGATCCGCGCCATCCTCCAGCGCAGCCGCGCACCACTCTTCCTGGCTTCGCAGCCGCTCCGGCCTGCGGCCGACGAAGCCGCAAAGGGCCTGAGAAACGTCACGGTTGCCGTAATCGAGGCCCTGCTCGCCGACACCGTCACAGGCACGTCGGCGGAGTTCCCCGCCTCGCCGAGCGCCGTCGCGGGCGAGGACGTGGCGGTCCTGAGTTTTACCTCCGGCACCACCGGCACGAGCAAGGCGGTCGTCCTGACGCATCGGAACCTGGCGTCCAACGCCGTGGCGGGCACCCGCTGGATGGGCGTCGGGCGCGACGACCACCTGGTCTCGATCCTTCCGCTGAACCACCTGTTCGAGCAGACGGCCGGCCTGCTCATCCCGCTGATCGCCGGTGCGAGCGTGACGTATCCCGGATCGCTGAACCCGCGCACCATCGTCGAGGCGATGCGGTCGTGTGAAGCGACCATCGTGCTGATGGTTCCGGCGATGGCCAGGCTGCTGCGGAAGCGGATCCTGGCGGCGCTGGCGGCGCAGCCGCGATGGAAGCGGCGTCTGTTCCACGCCGGCCGCCGCGCGGCGCCGGCCGCACGACGCATCGGCCTTCCGCTTCACAGGCTGCTGTTCCGCCGGGTTCACCGTGCGTTAGGGGGGCGTCTGCGGTTCTTCATTTGCGGCGGCGCGCCGCTCGATCCCCGTCTCGCGAGGTTCTTTTGGGATCTGGGACTGCCGATCCTCGAAGGCTACGGTCTGTCGGAGGCGGCGCCTGTGGTCAGTTGCAACACGCCGGCCGACTACGCCGCCGGCTCGGTCGGCAAACCGCTTCCCGGCGTCGAGGTGAGAATCCGTACACACGGCGGCTCGGACGAGGGCGTGGGCGAGATCCTCGTCCGCGGCCCGAACGTCATGGCCGGGTACTTCGAGGACCCAGGCGCCACGGCCGCCGTCCGTCAGGACGGTTGGCTCGCCACCGGCGACCTCGGCCGCGTGGACGCGGACGGCTACCTGTACGTCGTGGGTCGCCTCAAGGACGTCATCGTCGGCGAATCGGGCAGAAACGTGTACCCGGCCGAGGTCGAAGCCCAGATCGGCCTCTGCCCTCACGTGCGCGAGGTTTGCGTCCTGGGTGTCCGCCCCCCTACGGGCCGCATGGCCGGCGGCGCAGGCGGCGTGAACGAGGAGATCGTCGCCCTGGTGGTCCCGAACGAAGAATCGCTCGGCACGCCCTGCGCCGAGGCACACGAGGACCTGCTCCGCGACGGCATACACGAGGCATGCTTACATCTGGCTGGCTACAAGCGGCCGAAACGGTTCGGCGTGTGGCCGGGCGAGTTTCCCCGGACGACCACGCTGAAGATCAAGAAACACGAGGTCCGCCGGAACCTCGGCCAGATCACGCTCAAGCCGCTCTAAGACTACAACGCCCCGTCGGTTGAAAAGGGGAAACGCCTGCCGCCCGGCCGCCCGGCGTGGCAACGATTTCTGGCAGGGGACGATTTCCTGCGGCTTGGCCTCTGTGATGGTTGTAGCGCCGGGGTTTATCCCCGGCGCATCCTGGCCGGCGCCGCCGCCAACGGCCGCCCGTACGGGCGCTACAACCGCCTGCGCCCGCCAGAAAAAATTGCCACACCCCGACCGCCCGCGTCACACGTCGCAGATCTCGACGGCCTGTTTCAGGCTGGTGAGCGGGTCTCGCTTCGGCACGAACTCGTGGGCCACCCATCCGTCGAAGCCCGCCTCGACGATGGCCCGCATGATGGCCGGATAGTACAGTTCCTGCGTCTCGTCAATCTCATTGCGTCCGGGGTTGCCGCCCGTGTGGAAGTGGCCGATGGCGTCGATGTTGTCGCGGATGGTGCGGATGATGTCGCCTTCCATGATCTGCATGTGATAGATGTCGTAGAGGGCCTTGCACCTCGGGCTGCCCACGCGCTTGATGACCTCGACGAGCCAGTCCGTGTGGTCGGCCATGTACCCCTTGTGGTCCACCTTCGAGTTCAGCAGTTCCATGACGACCGTCACGCCCTTCTTCTCGGCGAGGCCGGCGACCTGCTTGAGGGCCTCGACACAGTTCTTCTGACCCTCCTCGTCGGAGACCTTCCCGCGGTTGCCGGACATGCAGATGACGTTCGGGAAGCCGGCCTCGGCGGTGGCCTCGATGGCCCCGCGGAGTTTCGCGAGGGCCTTCTCGTGGTTCTTCTTGTCGTTCAGGCCCTTGGCGATGCCGATGCTGCCGGGCGTGCACGTGCCGACGAGGCCGTACTCCTTCATGATCGGCCAGTCGCGCGGACCGACCAGGTCGATGCCCTTCAGTCCCATCTTCGCGCACGCCTCGCAGAACGTCTTCATGGGGATCTTGCCGAAGCACCACCTGGAGACGGACTGTTTGATTCGCCCTTTGAGTTTTGCGCCGGCCATGGCTTCCTCCGCGCTTGCGTGCCCGCCCGCGAGTCCCATTGCGGCCATCGCGGCAGCGCTGCCGGCAGCCCCCTTGAGGAGATGGCGCCTGCTGATGCCGCTGCGGCCCGGCTGTGTTGGCTTGTCCATGCGATTCATCCTTTCCGTCACTGACCGGCCAACCGTTCGCGTTCATGCTACGGCGGCGGGCGGCAGGTGTCAACCGCCGCATGCGGCCGGCGCGGGATCACCGCGCCGAGGCGCTCTGGACGCAATCGAAGTGTGCGCGGCGGGTACGGGCCGCGCAGAAGATCGGGTTCTCCCGCGCTGGAGCAGCGATAGCGCGGCCCGTACGGGCCGCGCGAAGTGGGATCACCGCGCCGAGGCGCTCTGGACGTAATCGCACAGCACGCGCATGTTGGCGACAAACGTTTGACAACGGATCTTCTGGTCGTCGTCCACCCAGCGGCCCTCCGAGTCGAGGGTGGCGATGACCTTCTTCACTTTCGACTCCAGCCCCGTGGCCCGTCTCGCAAGGCTCGAGGCGGAGGGTTGTTTCGCGCGGCTCTTGGCGTACGCAGCGGGCCCCATCTCGCGGACCCGTTTGTAGTAGGCGGCGGCCGCCTCCACGCCGTAACCGCTCTGCCAGGAATAGCCGGTCCGCCGCTCTTCGCTGATCTCGTCCAGCGTGTAGTGGATCTTGCCGTCGCGGTCGCCGTAGATCGGCTTGTTCGTGCCGACCTCATACAGGCGTGCCCAGAGGCCGGCGGCGAGTTTCGACCTGTCGAGCCAATCGAGCGCCGCCGGAATGGGTTTCAGGTACTTCGTGTCGCGGGCATAGACGGCCAGGTTCACCAGCGTCCGGATGTTGCGGGCCGTCGTGGCGCTGCAGACGGCGGCCGGCTCGAAAGACCGTGCCCGCGCCGGCTTCAAGTCACGGGAGTACTGCTGTGCCCAACCGGACTGCGGCGCCTTGACCTGCGACAGGATGATGAAGTCGCCGCCGCGCTTCGCCGCCTCAAGGTGCTCGCGCCTGCCGTAGCGGCGGTGGGCATCGAGCAGCACGCGGATACAGTCGTTGATCGCGTTGTCGTTGAACGTGTAGCAATCGTGGTACCCGCCGCGCAGCGGATACCACTGCGGCCACGCCCCGTTCGGAAACTGGCTGCGGAGGAGGAACGCGAGCCCGAGGGCGACGCCGTCGTCCAACCACGGCTCATCGAGCGTCTCGTCGAGGTCCATCAGGAAATCGACGGCGCCCTGGCTGATGTTATCGTCGAACGTGCAGTGGCCCTTCCGGCGTTCGGGCACGCGAGCCTGCGGCGTCAGGTGCGAGACATCCACGCGGTGGCCCCAGCCCCCTTGCATCCGCTGCCCCCACACGAGCGCCCGCCCCGTGTTCCGCGCTGCCGCAAGGTAACTCTTATCACGCGTGACGCGGAACGCCCGCAGCAAGGTCTTGCCGACGGTCGGCGTGCCCGGCGGCTGGACCCAGATCTCGTTCGGCCTGGCCTTCTCGTAGACGGCCTCGCCCCAGCGCTGCTTGAGGTCGATGCTGTAGATGCCGGCCCAGCCGCCGTTGGTGGAGATCGACGTGAAGTAGTCCGTGGCCTTGGCCATCGCGTGGCGGGCCTGGTTCAGCAGTGCGTCGTCGGCCGATGCGACGGATGCCAACAGGGCGGCGAGCGCGGCAGCCACAGGCAGTGTTCTTCTCACGGCGCGGTCCTCCCTGTGAGCCGTCCTTTGACGAGTAAACCCCTGAGCACGGCGCGGGTCATGATACAAAGGGGGCCGAGACGCCGAAAACCCCAGCCCCTTGAGTGTGTCTGTCCGGCCGATTAGAGCAATTCACGCTTGAATGGTGCGGCCCCCGGCGCGGTGGGTCTCCCGACCCGTCGCGCTCGCACGAGTGGGAAGGTCACCATTCCAGCGCGGTGGGTCGGAAGACCCACAGCGCCATGCCCTGCTACCGTTGAACGTGAATTGTTCTAGGCTCTGTCTGATAAATGCCCCGGCGCGTCCGCCCGAGGGATCAGAACCGCGTTTTCGGCCCCATGAGGGGCGTTTCTGGGCAGCCGAGTTTCGAGACGACGATTTATCAGACAGAACCTAGGCGCCTTCGGGAGCAACGCGCACCCGCTGTTTCCAGGCGGCGGTGAAGACCAGGATCGCCACCGGCAGGATGTTCCACACAACCACCCCGATGAACGCCATCATGATGTTGCGGCTGGGAGGATAGCCTTCAGGGACGGGCAGCGTGGCTTCCCAAATCTGCGTGCCGACGGTGGTCAGGATCTGGAGAATTGCAGCCAGGAAAACGAGTTGCCGAGCCCATCCGAGGTTGAGGATGATGGCCGCTTCGCCGGCAACAAAGAGCATGGCCAGGACGGCGGTACCCAGGGCCACGCCGAAACGATGCGTGTACAGGGCCGCCTCGGCGGGGTCGTCCTGCAGGTCGGAAAGATCCGTGTTGTGCCACTGGACGAACGCATTCACGATGGCGCCGACCTGGACGAACAGCCACAGCATGACCAGGACGCCCGTCAGGATGCGGACGGCACGGAGGCTCAGGTATCTGTCCCGTGACAGTTCCGCTTCGGTTTCGCTCATCGGCTCACCTCACGCAAGGGTTCCTCATATCAATCTTTCCCGAGACCGCCGCGGCACTGTTCTGTATATGCTACTCGCCTTGACGGAACATGGCAAGCCTTCTTGCTTCCGCGTGGTGGCCTTCCCAGGCCACCACGCCCTGTGCACGCCTCTCGCGGCGGCCTGGGAAGGCCGCCGCGCGGTTTGGGCAACACGGTATCGGGGCCCAGCGCGCATGATGGCGCACATGCGCGGCGGGTCCGGAGACCCGCCGCGCAGCAACTCTCAAGAGACTCATCCGAGCCGCTTAATCGAGTTTGATGTCCGGGTTGCGGAACCGCAGGGCGTCCATCGAGTGGTAGGAGGCGTACTCGGTGACGATCTCGCCTTCGGGTCCGGCGACCTGGAAGTGCGGCGCTAAGGGCACTGCGAGTTTGCCGACCTCGCCGGGCGCCAGGCGTTGCACGTTACGGCACGTGGTGAACTTCAGTTCGCTCGCGGGGATGATCTTCTCGGCGTCCGGCGACGGATCGCCCTCGGCGAACAGGAACACCTCGCCGTAGCGGCAGTGCCAGCCTTCCATCTTCGGCGGGATATCTTCGTGCTGGACGTGCCAGTGCTCGGGTATCATCTGGCCCGGCAGCAGGAAGATCTCGTGGCCGAGGTAACCGTACTTGCCTTCTTCCACCCACTCGTTGAGCCAGAAGACGCCGCC
The DNA here is from genome assembly GCA_030602705.1 of Planctomycetota bacterium. Classification (GTDB taxonomy): domain Bacteria; phylum Planctomycetota; class Phycisphaerae; order FEN-1346; family FEN-1346; genus JAUVZF01. The sequence goes on along the minus strand of JAUVZF010000071.1, from coordinate 4,476 downwards.
CATGCCGACGTCGGTGAAGCGGCCGACGGCAAAGTCCAGGACCCACAGGACTTCCTTGAGGCTGTCGTAGACGGGGTAGCCGTGATACTCCATCAGTTCATAGTAGGCCCGCTTGGCGGCATCCTGATTGAAGGTGCCGTCGGCATCGTAGAACTCCTCGTTCTTAAATGCCCTGAGTTTCTTGTCCCCCTTCGCACAGCCCGCGCCGGTTGCCGCCATGCCCGCTGCGGCGCTCGCCGCCAGGCCCGCCATCAGTTTCCGCCTTGTGACATCCGCCATGATCCGTAACTCCTTTCCGTTGGGCTCAAAGCATCCCGGGTGAGGCACTCAGTCCTCTTGCTTCCCGCTTATCAGGTCGCGGTACATTTCGTACGCCTTGTCGGGTTTTTCGAGGTCGTGGACCACGGCCCGGACCGCCTGCGCCATGGCCACGGGGTCCTCGGCCGCGAAGATATTGCGGCCCATGTCCACGCCGAGGGCGCCCTGGTCGATGGCTTGGTAAGCCATCTTCAGTGCGTCGGGTTCGGGGATCTTCTTGCCGCCCGCGATGACGATCGGAACCGGGCACCCCGCCACCACCTCCTCGAACTTCTCGGCGCAGAAGTAGGTCTTGACGTAGTGGGCGCCGAGTTCGGCGAGGACGCGGCTGGCCATGCCCAGATACCGGGCGTCGCGTGCCATTTCCTTGCCGACGGCCGTCACGCCGAGGGTGAGAATGCCGCAGGAGTTCCCCGCATTGATGACCCTCGACAGGTTCTCCAGCGTCTGCCGCTCACACGCGCCGCCGACGTAGCACTGGACGGCCATGGCGGCGGCGCCCAGGCGAACGGCCTCTTCGATGTCCACGCCGATGCACTCGTCGCTCATGTCATCCTTCAGGACGGTCGCCCCGGCGCTGACGCGAAGGCAGACGGGCTTGCGGGTCTGGGGCGGGATACACGTCCGCAGGGCACCGCGCGTGCACATCAGGCAGTCCACGTGGGGGATGAGCGGCACCACGTTCAGGTCCATCCGCTCCAGGCCCGTGGTCGGCCCCATCAGGTAGCCGTGATCGAAGGCGAGCATGACGGTGCGGCCGGTGTCGGGATTGAAGATGCAGCTGAGCCGATTCTTCATTCCCCAATCGAGGGCGTTCGCGCCGCGGAGGAAGAACGCCTCCGCCTTCATCGGCACGTCCACGTGGAAGTTCTTCTTCCTCTTAACGTCTTCTGGTCCCGGCATGCGAACTGTCTCCTTTCAACGCTTTGATCCCGGTACGTGCACAGCCGCGCGGTCCGATCACGTTCCGCCGGCGGCCAGGCCGTCGGCGAAGCCGCGGAAGATGAGGCTGACCGACGTGGCGCCGGGGTCCGGCGTTCCGAGCGTGCGCCGGCCCAGGTTCTTGGCCTTGCCGAAGCGGGCCAGCATGTCTTTGGTTGAGGCAGCGCCCTGCTGGGCGGCGTCGGCAGCCCTTTCGAGCGCCTCGGCCGGGTCGAGTCCTTCCTCCACGGCCGCCCGCAGACCCTCGACGGCGGGCACGAGGGCGTCGATCATCGTCTTGTCGCCCGGTTCGGCCTTGGTCTGCTTCCTGACGGCGGCCAGCGCCGCCTCGAACGCTTCGGCCAGGGCGGCCGCATCAAGGGTCGCGCGCTCGGCCGCAGCCTCGCCCATGCCCATGAAGAACGTGCCGAAAAGCGGCCCCGTGGACCCTCCGCCGGCGCTCAGGATGGCCCAGCCGACGTCGTTCAGGACGCTGGCCAGGTCGCGCGACCGGTTATCGGCAACGGCCTTGACGAGGCACACCATGGCCCGCCTCATGGCGGTGCCGTGGTCGCCGTCGCCGATGGCGGCGTCGAGTTTCGAGAGCATCTCGTGCTGGGTGGTCACCTTCTCGGCGGCGCCGCGAAGCATCCGGACCATCTCATCGTAACCAATCGTCTCGGCCATGCCTTGCCCCCACCTACCGGACGGTCATGAACGGCGTGTCGCAGGGCGCGTTCCACAGGTCGACCATCTCATCGGTAAGGCGGCCGATGTGCATCTGGAACCCGGCCATCTCCTGGACGGTCAGGTCCTCGGCCACGCGGCTGCAGGCCACCTTGACGCCCTTCTCGGTGAGGACCTGGTGGACGCGGCGGAAGATGATGAACAGTTCCATGAGTGTCGTCGCGCCGGAACCGTTGATCATGACGAGCAGTTGGTCGCCGGACTGGACGTTGAGGTCCTTCAGAAGCATCTCGAGCATGGTTTCGGCGGTTTCGTCGGCGCTCTTGAGTTTGGTGCAGCCGGTGCCGGCCTCGCCGTGCTGGCCCATGCCGATCTCCATCTCGTCGTCGGCGAGTTCGAACATGGCCTCGCCGGTGGCCGGATGGGTGGCGCTGGTGACGGCGACGGCCAGTGTGGCCATGTTCCGCTCGTACGCATCGCCGATGGCCAGGACTTCATCGAGCGACCTGCCCGCCTCGGCGGCGGCGCCGACGAGTTTGTAGAGGGGGATGCAGCCGACCAGACCGCGGCGCTGCTCGGGCTCGGAGCGCGGGCCGCCGGCGATGTCTTCGTGCGTGAGGAGTTGCTTGACGTTCAGCCCCTCCTTCTCGGCCATCTCCATCGTGAGGTTGGCCGCGAGGACGTCGCCGGGATGGTTCAGCACGACGAACAGGACGCCCGCCCCGCGTTCGGCGGCCTTGAGCGCCTCCAGGCAGGCCGGCGCACCCGGTGCGGCGAAGATCTCGCCCGCCACGCTGATGTCGAGCATCCCCTCGCCGACGAATCCGCTGAGGGCCGGCTCGTGACCGCTGCCGCCGAGGGTCACGACGCCCACCTTGCCCTCGTCCTTGGGCTTCGCGCGAACGACCATGCCGCTGCCGGTCACGCGGATCTTGCCGGCGTGCAGGAGTGCGTAGCCTTCGAGTAACTCGCTGACGAGGTTGTCGGGGTCGTTGATGAACTTTTTCATTGCCATCGCCTGAGCCACCTTTCTGTCACGCGCTTCGCAGGAACCCGGCGCCGGGCTAAGCAGGGTCAGGTAAGTCTTTTGCCGTCGGGTGCCATGCCCACGTTTGCGTGTGCATGCCGTGGCGACAACTGATTGGGCTGGTAGCCCAAGTGGTTGCGCCGCTTACTTACGTGCGCGGCTAGTTTTTTCACGTGGCTGGTCGGGCGCGAGTGTAACTAGCCGCGAGCGTAAGCGAGCGGGTGCCGTTCTCGCCACGGCAAAAGACTTACGTAAGTCCGCTTAAATCTCCTGCATCACTTCCACCACGATACGGTCCTTGACGATAAACGCCACGCGGAGGTTCTCCATGGGCTGGAACGGTTCGAGAACGACCTCTTCGCCCTCCATGGCGGCCTCCAGGTCGTCCACCACGTAGGCGACGTGCGGGCCGGTCTTCAGACAATCGGGCATGGGGCTGTTGGCCTCGAACCTGAGGTACTCGAAACGGTACGGACTCGCTTCGGGGTCCGTGAAGTAAACCTTGCCACCTTCGAGGTACGACTCATCGGGCTGCTGGGCGTCCGTCGGAACGCCGACATGATGGAATTGTGCCACGGCAATCTCCTTCCTTCGCTCGCAGGGCCATTAGCGCAGCCGCTGGGTATGCTTCAGCAGCCGCGCCGGAACGCATACTCTCGCAGGGCGGCGGCCGGGCGTCAATAGTTATTTCGCCGACGCCGGGGGGGGCAACGATTTCTGGCATGGGACGATTTCCTGCGGCTTGGCCGTAGCGCCCGTACGGGCGCATCCTGGCCGGCGCCGCCGCCAACGGCCGCCCGTACGGGTGCTACAACCGCCTGCGCTCGCCAGAAAAACTTGCCACACCCGGGGGGGAGTGCGACCAGGATTCATGGCGCGCGGCGACGGCGCCAAACACGGGTGGAGACTCGCCGCGCAAAACGTTTGTTTGTGCCAAGCGGCCACTGACCTTCAGGACGCCACTTCGAGAGGCTACCGCTGCGGCCGGCCGCTTATCAGCGGGTGGCCCTTGGCAAGCAGCGTGACCTGCCAGTTTGCCTGCTGGGCAAGTTTTCTCAGCGCTCCGTTGAAATCCAGCGCGGCCCCCGTCCGCCTCGAACCACAGGAACCCGCCCTTTGCGGCAAACGCCTTCAGGGCCGCGCACGTTTGACATTGCGGTGGAGGGACAGAAGATTGCCACGCAGACGCTGAACAGGAGCAAGCCCGGCGGATTCTTTGATGTGGCGTACAAGATCCCTGCGGCACGGCAGCGGCGCAGCCGCCACCTCCTTTGGCCACCGTTCTCGGCCTCCTTCCCATTCTTGGTCGCGATGATGTGCGTCAGGGCCGGCCAAGTTGAGCGGCACCTGTGCTGCCCGGCGAAGCCCCTGTGCTAGAGCAGTTCACGATTGCATGTAGCACATTGCGCGGCGGGTCTCCCGACCCGCCGCGCCCGTAGCAGCGGGAAGATCAGCATTCCAGCGCGGTGGGTCGGGAGACCCACCGCGCTATGCCCTGCTACAGTTGAACGTGAACTGCTCTA
>JAUVZF010000034.1 GCA_030602705.1 Planctomycetota bacterium | reverse complement strand
TCTCCCGACGAACGTGTTTAGCGTGTCATTCCGAGCGAGCGAAGAAAAGTCGAGGAATCTCGCCGTTATGCGTGTCCGAAAGACGAGATTTCCTGCGGGCACTCGGGGTACAGCGCTCCGCTCGCCCTCGCCTTTGGCGAGGGCTCGGTCGAAATGACATCGCTTCGAGAGCACGCTAAACAGGTACCTCCGGACGCAGCGCGCCGGCGGCCGTTTGCAGCCAGTCCAGCGCAGCGCCGCCTCGTGTGGTTCCTTCTGCTCGCGGCCTGGACGGCCATTTCGCTGTCCGTCTGGCACCTGCTGCAAACGCGCGCTGCGCCGCGGTTCCCTCGCGTGGAACTCAGGGCCCACGGCGCCTACGACGCAATCGAGGAGGTAGCCGGCCCCGTCTCGGTCCGCCTGCGGGACCTTGGGGTGGTCCGCCTGGCCGGCGTTGCGGAGCCGGATGAACCGGCGGCTCGCCAGCGCGCTGCGGCCTTCCTCCGGCGCCTCCTCCCAAGCGGCGCCGACGTGTACGTGGAGATCGAGCCGCGCAGACAGGCTGCCGACGGCACACCTCCCTTCGCTACGGTCTATCTTCCGCCGAAACACGCCGCCCAAGACAGCCGGTTTCCGTACGCCGAGGCGCGACTCGTTGCCAGAACCTTGGTCCAGGAAGGGCTCGTCGAGGTCGATGCCGACCGGCCGTACCGATACCGGGCGGAGTTCCTCCTGCTCCAGGACGATGCCCGGCGCCACAGGCGCGGCATCTGGGGGGCGCAGGCCAAGCAGGTGGGCGCGGCCCGTACGGGCCGCGCAGAAGACCGGATTGTCCCACCCTGGCGGGGTGGCACGGCCACGCGCAGCGTGACCGTGTGCTCCTCGGCGCGATCGTGCTCACGGCCACGCATACTGCCGCGTGACCGTGCCACCCTCCAGGTGGCGCTTGGCACACTGAACACGTACAAACGGCCCTGCCCGAAATCGTTGCCACACCCGGCGAACCTATGGCGGTGCATTTGCCCTTGTGCTTCAACCAGCCCAACCCTAGAATATGGGCTTCCGTGAATAAGGGGAGGCTGCCATAGGTGAAAACAGGGGCGGAGCAGGTTTACGATGTTATCATCATCGGCGCCGGCCCGGCCGGGTTGGCCGCAGGCATTTACGCCGCACGCGACCGGTACAGAACTCTCCTGCTCGAAAAGAGTGGCCTGCCCGGGGGGCAGATCATGCTGGCCAACCGGGTGGACAATTACCCCGGCTACGAAAGTATCACCGGCCGAGACCTCATTGACCACATGGCGAAGCAGGTCGCAGCCTTTGGCGGTGAGATTGCCACGGGCCAGGCCGCAACCGGATTGCACCTGCGGCCGGACGGGCTGCTGGAGGTCACCGCCAACGGGGATGAACGCACTTACGTGACGCGGGCTGCCATTCTCGCGCTCGGCAGCCACTATCGCCAACTCGGGGTTCCGGGCGAGGGCCAGATGCGGCAGGCCGGCCGCGTCAGTTACTGCGCCACCTGTGACGGCCCGTTCTACCGCGACAAGGAGGTGCTGGTGGTCGGCGGCGGTAACACCGCCGTCCAGGATGCCGCTTATCTGGCGAAACAATTCACGCGGAAACTGACCATCGTCCACCGGCGGCGCGAATTCCGCGCCGATAAGGTCCTCGTTGAGGAACTCTATGCCGCCGCCAAGGAAAAGGACGTCGACGTCAAGTTGCCTTACGTCATCACGGAGATCGTCGGGAGCGACGAGGAGACGAAGATCGATCACGTGACCATCCGGAACGTCGAGACGGGCGAAACCGAAGCGATGCGGCCGGACGGCGTCTTCGTCCTGGTCGGCACGGTTCCCGATTCGCACTTCCTTCGTGGTGCCGTCGATATGGACGATGCAGGGCACATCGCCTGCGACCCGCTGAGGTTGACGACGTCGATGCGCGGCGTATTCGTGGCCGGCGACTGCCGCCAGGGCGCCCCGATGCAGTTGGTCACCGCCTGCGCCGACGGAGCGCTGGCGGCGATGATGGTCAAGGAGTATTTTCGTGAACCGTCTGCCTGGTCGAGGATAGCGGCGGAGCGCGGCCCTGCAGAGGGCTGGTAGGAACTGGAACTCGGATCGAACGGAAACGGAGAGAGCCAATGGCCGGCAACAAACTGGAACTGACCGACGCCAACTTCGCCGCCGAGGTCGAGGGGGCCGAGGGCGTGTGCCTGGTCGACTTCTGGGCCGAATGGTGCGCCCCGTGCCTCATGGTCTCACCCATTGTCGAGGAACTCGCCGACGAGTACGCCGGCAAGGCCAAAATCTGCAGCCTCGACTGCGACGCCAACCGCGAGACCGCCGCCAAGTTCGGCATCACGTCCATCCCGTCGCTCATCATCTTCAAGGACGGTGAGGAAGTGAAACGCTTCGTCGGCGTCACGTCCAAGGACGACCTGAAAGCGGCGCTGGACGCGGCGCTGGGATAGCGGACCCTGGCGGTCCCTGATGCCTTGGAACACTGCTGGCGGGGTCTTGGCCGAGAGGGTGCCATGGACCGCGACGAACTCCTGAGGCGGGTTAAGTCTGCTCTTCGCGAGGCGTTGGGCGGCATATTCTCGCAGGTCATCTGAAGGGAGCGCGATGCTCGCAGAGGCTGCCAACGATGGGCGTTCGCTGGGCGAGGCTTTCCTGCTGATACTACTCGGCGTTGTGATTGGCGGGGCCTTGAATGTTGTTGTTGCGCGCGTCACGCTGCGGCTAAGACGCCGAGCCATCACGAAAGCGCTGCTTGCTGATGTCAAGTTCTGTTGCGCCAAGGCCGAGGGCATTGGTGGGTACCTTCAAGAATTGGTTATTCCTCAGTGGGAGGCGGGCCACTATAGCGCGTCATATCCGACAGCAATCAGCACCAGTTTTTGGGAAGCATGCTTACGGGACATCGACCAGCTTCCACAAACGAACTTGAAGCGCCTCTTGGCCTTTTACCAGTTCGCGCAGCACATAAACATGGGGCTAGGGGTAATGCAGTCAGAGCAAAAGCTCTCGGAGCAACTGGCTCTGGGGGGCAGGTTCCAAGAGCCTGAGGGAAGGGACATTGCCAAGGCGTTTCGAGTGTCCGTCTTGCAGAAAGCACATCTGACAGCCGGAATGTGTAGGCGATTCGCATCATACAAGAACATCGGGAAACTGGGGGAGTTGCCTGACGACATGTTCGCTCTGCCTCCGATGTGAGGGCGGGCTTACGCCTCGCCGTCGCCCGGCAAGTCGCAGGACTGGAGCGTCCACTCGGGCCGCACTTTCCGAAAGCACGCCCGGTGCCCCCGAATTGGTGTGCCACGGTCGGTCTTGCCCGGCCGTGCGTTTTCCCGGCCTACATCGCCTTGAACTCCGCCAACTTCCCCGCCACGTTGCCAGACCTGAGCAGCCCTTCGCCGCGCGCTGGCCGACGCGATCATTGCCATTCAGAAAGTCATGTAGGCCCGATCCTGCCAAGGCCAATGGCCAAGGCACTCACTTTCGCGCGTCAGCGATCCAGTTTGCGAGTCTTGGTCGGTTTACCAGTATGCAGTTGTTAGATTCCGCCAGTTTCTTTGCCGCCGGTGAGAAGTAGCTGTTAGTGACGACCATCGCCGCATTACATCCGTAGTAGCTACTGCCGGCAACTGCCTGCCGCACGGCCGACTGCCCAATCCGGCCGGACGCCCTTTTTACTTGCACGGCATAGCGATCACTCCCTCGGCTTGCCACAATATCTACCCCGAAATCGCGGGAGCCTGGTGTGACTGATGCCTCGAATCCTCGTAGCGTCATGAGACGTGCGACGTAGCGTTCAAAATCGTGGCCTTTCATCTGGTCAACTCCAGAAAGCGTTATTGCCCGCAAGAGATGTCGCCGATGCCAAGCCCTCACGCCACGAACCATAACGCCTACGACGACACATACGAGAAGGCCAAGGAGAAGCACGGCGGCGCACAAGTGCCAACAAGCCAGACCGTCGCGGCCCTGAGACTCGGCACCACGCTTCGCTTGCGACGAGCCTTCCACGATCGATGCGTGCTCTCGCAGAGGTGCTACGGGTACTTGTGGCTGCTCTATCCTCTTCAAAGGCTTCTTTGGCTTTTTGAGCCCTTCGTCCACAGTCTCCTGCGAGGATTCCTCTGTGCCAGCATCCTCCGTACGGCTACCTGCCTTGTCGCCCGAGGTTTCGGCTGCGCGATCCTGCTCCTCCCGCCTAAGCGCAGCAAGCCCCTGCTTGGCATCAGCACACTCCGGATCTAGCGCCAGCGCTTCTCGATAATGAACCTCTGCTCGGTCAGGCAGACCGTGTTGCCTACACCAGATAGCCAACTCGACATGCGAGGCAACGGTGTGCTCCATATCCAGCAGCCGGTTCGTGTATTCCCTTTGGGCCTTCATAAAGGCTGCATCATATGGAGCTCCGCCGTGCACGACCTGAAGTGGTAACACCATCAGTGCAATGCAAACAATGGAGTGTCTTGGTGCCATCTCAGTTTCCCGATTCAGGCCGACTTGAACTCCGCCAACTTCCCCGCCACGTTGCCAGACCTGAGCAGCCCTTCGCCGACGAGGATGGCGTGGCAGCCGCAGGCCAGGAGGCGGGAGACGTCGGCGGGGGTTTTGATGCCGCTTTCGGCGACCAGCACGCGCTGCGCGTCGCGGACGCGAGGGGCGAGACGTTCGGTCGTCTCGAGCGAGACGTCGAACGTCGTCAGGTCGCGGTTGTTGATGCCCACGAGCGGCGCACCGCAGCGAAGAGCCTTCTCGAGCGTCGCGTCGCTGTGCGCTTCGGCAAGGACATCCATCCCCAGTTCGGAGGCGAGGGCCGCGAGGTCCGTCATCTCGCCGGCCTCGAGCGCCTCGGCAATCAGGAGGACGGCGTCGGCCCCGGCCGCCCGCGCCTCGTAAACCTGCACCGGAGCGATGATGAAGTCCTTGCGAAGCACCGGCAGGTCCACAGCCGCACGCACCTCGCGCAGGTGCTGAATCGAGCCGCCGAAGAATTGCCCGTCGGTCAGGCAACTGACGGCGTCCGCCCCGCCGTCGGCGTACGCCCGCGCGATCTCGGCCGGAGCGAACGGGTCGCAGATAACCCCGGCCGACGGCGAGCGGTGCTTGACCTCGGCCATGACGCGGACGGGAGCGCCTTCCGCCCGCCGCAGCGCCTCCGCCAGACTGCGCGGCGGCGGCGCATGGCGGCAGGCGGCCTTGAAGTCCGCGGCGCGCGCATCCAGCGCTGCGACCTCTTCGCGCTTCACGGCCAGGATTTTGTCGAGGATGTTGGGCATATCATCCGCCTTTTCGCGCTACCGCTCACTTACGTTCGCGGCTAGTCTTGCCGCGCGTCCGCCTTTTCGCGCTACCGCTCACTTACGTTCGCGGCTAGTTCGCGGCTAATCGTGCCTCGCGTCGAACCAATCCGCGCCACCGCTTGATTGCTTGCCGGCCAAGGCATAATATACGGTGAAGAACCGGCAAAACAAGGCGAAGGCGAATGGCCAAGGCCATCGGATGCATTTCGGGCGGGCTTGATTCGATGCTGGCCCTCTACCTGATGAGACGCGAGGACATCGAGGTCGTCGCCCTGCACGCGATGCACCTCTGGTATCCCGCTCGGCTCGAGGCCGGTGCGAAGCCGCGCGCGGTCGAGGCGGTCGAGGCGCTCGGCGTCCGTGTCGAGACGATCGACGCCGCCGAGGCCGACCTCGAAATGGTCCGCCACCCGAAGTTCGGCGTGGGCAAGCGCATGAACCCCTGCATCGACTGCCGCATCTGGACGCTCCGGCAGGCCAAGGCGCTCATGGATGCCGAGGGGGCGGACTTCGTTTTTACGGGCGAGGTGCTCGGCCAGCGGCCGATGTCGCAGAACCGGCAGGCCATGCAACTCATCGAACGCAAGGCCGACCTGACGGACTTGCTCGTTCGGCCGCTGTGTGCGAAGCGGCTGGCACCGACAAGGCCCGAGCGCGACGGCATCCTCGACCGCAGCAGACTCCTGGGCATCGTCGGCCGGTCGCGTAAAGAACAGATGGCACTGGCGCAGGAGTTCGGCATGACGGACTATCCGTCGCCCGCCGGCGGGTGCCTGCTGACCGATCCGGCTTTCGCCTACCGGCTCCGAGAGTTGATGGCACGCAAGGAGCCCACGCCCGCGGACGTGGAACTGTTGAAGGTCGGCCGGCACTTCCGTCTCGACGACGGCACGCTTGTCGTCATCGGCCGCCATCAGGAAGACAATCTGCGCCTCGATTCCCTCTTCCGCGACGGTGACGTTCGCATCGAACCCGCCGACATACCGGGGCCCACAACGCTGGTGCGCGGCAGCGTCGGCAAGGAGAATCTGGCCACGGCGGCGGCCCTGACCCTTTGTTACACCAAGGCGCCTGCCGGGGAGGTGCGGCCGGTGAACATTGCACCCGTCGGGGAAGAGTCGTCTGTCGTCGAAGTCGCACCCGCCGATGACGCCCGCGTCAGAGAGTGGATCATCTTACCGGAGGGACCGTCGTGAAGCCGTCCAACCAAGCCGATGCCGAACTAGCAGCAAAGCGCGAAGACCTTGAGACGATCCTCAAAGGCCTGCGATCCGTGGCGATCGCCTTTTCGGGCGGCGTGGATTCGACGCTCCTGGTGGCCGAGGCCCGTCGCGTCCTCGGCCGCGACAACGTTCTGGCCGTCACGGCCGACAGCAAAACCTACGTCGCGGAGGAACTCCAGGGCGCCCGGGAACTGGCGGCGCAACTCGACGTGCGGCACAAGATCATCGAGACGGGCGAACTCGATGTGCCCCACTTTCGGAACAACCCGCCCACACGCTGCTACTATTGCAAGCGCGAACTCTTCTCGATCATGAAAGATGTTGCCGAGGCGAACGGCCTCGCCGTGGTCTGCGACGGCGCGAACGCCGACGACGTCCACGCGTGGCGGCCGGGTCTGAAGGCGGCGGCCGAGTTGGGCGTCCGCAGCCCGCTGAAGGAAGCCGGGTTCACCAAGGACCTCGTGCGAGCCCTGTCGCGCGAGTTGGGCCTGGCGACGTGGGATCGTCCGGCGATGGCGTGCCTGGCCAGCCGGTTCCCTTATGGCGAGCCGATCACGGAGCAGAAACTGGACCGCGTCGCCGCCGCCGAGGCCCTGCTGCGTGAACTGGGGTTCGAGGGCTGCCGCCTGCGCGATCACGAGACGATCGCCCGGATCGAAGTTGCGCCGGCCGACATCGGCCGCCTCACCGAGCACCGCGAGCGCCTGGTCCGGGAACTGAAGGCCCTCGGCTACACCTACGTGGCGGTTGACCTCGAAGGCTACCGCCCCGGGGCGATGGATGAAGTGCTGCCGCAGGGCGGCTCAACCGAGGGCATCGCGGGGCCAGAGCAGTCTTGAACCCGTGCGGCAGTTTCTCCTGTCCTACGATTCGGCGTCCCCGGCCCGGGGCGTGGCGCCGCCGAAACTGACGTGGGGTGTCGTGCGTTCCGTGGCCGAGACGACCTCGAAGAACTCGGCCTGCTGAAAGCCGAACATCGACGCCATCATGTTGGTGGGGAACATCTCGCAGCGGTTGTTGTAGTCGCGGACGTTGGCGTTGTAGAACCGCCGGACGGCCTGGATGCGGTTCTCCGTTTCCGAGAGTTCACGCTGCAACTCCAGAAAATTATCGCTGGCCTTCAGGTCGGGGTAGCCTTCGGCCAGGGCGAAGAGTTGCCTGAGCGCGCCGACCAGGAAGTTCTCGTCCTGGGCCTGCTCGGCGGGAGATCCCGTCGAGGCCACGGCCCGCGTGCGGGCCTCGACGACCCGCTCCAGAACCTCGCGCTCGTGCTTCGCGTAGCCCTTGACGGTCTCAACCAGGTTGGGGATGAGTTCGTAACGGCGCTTCAGTTCCGTGTCGATGTCCGACCAACTCTCGCGGACGTGATTGCGGCCGCGCACCAGACTGTTGTACATGCCCACCAGAACCAGCACGACAACGATAATGGGGATGAAGATGCACGCACACATGGGCAGGAGCGCAAACAGCGCCTGCTCCTGTGCGAGGGTGGCGAAGGTGGTGTCGATGCCTGCCATCATCCTCGTTCTCCTGGCTTCCGGCCCGCGCCGCGCGCCTTGAGCACGTAGCCCGGAATGCTTCGGATGATCTCCTGTCCGATCGCGAGCAGTCGCTGCGTGTTGGCGACGTCGCCACGGCCGCTGTCGTAGACAAGCACGAGCGGCCCCTGCATCTCCATCGACGGCGCCGCTCCGCATCGCAGCAGGTAGCCGATCAATCGTGTGTGGAGAATATCGTACGCAAATCGCCGGTCTTCGCTCTTGACGTGATAGCGGCGGCTGAACTCGTCGCTCTCGAAGTCGATGTCATCGTAGCCCACCCATGAGGCGACACGGTCCAGGATGTTTTCCCGCCGCATCCGCAGCCGCGGGGCCACGATCGGGATCTCCAGAACCGCCCCCTGGTAGTGATGCGTCGTCTGGTTCTTGCCGCTGCCGGTCGTGTACCGGTAATCGAACACGATGACGGATCGTCCGTCGCGCTGGCCGCCCATGATGTTCGACGCGCGTTTCGAGCGCCCGTGTCCGAACAGGTCAAAATGCCCGTAGCGCGACGGCAGGTCCCACGGATCAGCGGCATAATACCGGAGCCCGAGGCTTGCAGCCAGGCGTGCCATGGCCTCGCGACGCTCGCGGGCCTTGATAATGCCGTAAACGATACCCACAACGATCAGCGCCACTATGGCCGCGAATATCAGACATGGGAGCATCCCGGCAAGTCCGCCGACGAGGACTTCCATCGGTTCCTCCCCTCGGTGCGGCCGGATTATAGGGCCGTGGCCCGAAAACGTCAAAAGGAAACGCAGCCCGTACGTGTTTGGCGAGGTGGCACGGCCCTTGGGCCGTGCAGCCGCACTCGGCGCGGCGGGGGTGGCACGGCCACGCGCAGCGTGACCGTGTGCTGCTCGGTGCGAGGCGGCCCACGGCCGCGTCTTCGCCGCTGCCGTGCCACCCTCCTGGCGGGGTGGCACGGCCACGCGCAGCGTGACCGTGTGCTCCTCGGCGCGATGCGACACACGGCCTCCGTACGGATGCCGTGCCACCCTGTTGGCCAGCGCGCGGGTTGATTCGCGTGCCCCTTCGCTGTACTATAGTGTCGGCATGAGTGGTTTATTCAGCGACATTCCGGAGATTCTCGCGGACCTGAAGGCAGGCCGCATGGTCGTCCTCGTGGACGACGAGCAGCGTGAGAACGAGGGCGACCTGGTCTGCGCTGCGGAGAAGGTTACACCGGAGGTCATCAATTTCATGGCTGCCCACGGCCGGGGCCTCGTCTGCCTGCCGATGGCGCCGGAGTTCATCGACCGCCTGAACCTGCCGCCGCAGACCCACGACAACACCGCCCGCTTCGGCACGGCCTTCACCGTTTCGATCGACGCACGGGCAGGCATCGCCACGGGCATCAGCGCCGCCGACCGTGCCCGCACTGTGGCGGTTGCCGTCGCCGACGATACCCAACCGCAGGACCTGGCCCGGCCGGGGCACGTCTTCCCGATCCGCGCTCGGGAAGGCGGCGTGCTCGTCCGTGCCGGACAGACGGAGGGCGCGGTGGACCTGGCGCGTGCGGCAGGACTGAAACCCGCCGGAGTCATCTGCGAGATCATGAAGCCCGACGGCACGATGGCTCGCATGCCCGACCTGACAACCTTCTGCAAGCAGCACGATCTGAAGATATGTTCCGTCGCCCAGGTCATCCATTTCCGCCACCGCAAAGAGCGGCTCGTCAGGCAGGTGGCTCGGGCGAAACTGCCCACGCGGCACGCCACGTTCGACCTGCTCGCCTACGAGAGCGTCGTGGACGCCTTCCCGCACATCGCCCTGACGCTGGGCGGCATCGGCGCCCCGGCGCCCGACGGCACGACGCCCGTGCAGGAAGAGCCCGTGCTGGTCCGCATCCACTCGGAGTGTCTGACGGGCGACGTGTTCGGGAGCCTTCTGTGCGATTGCGGCCAGCAACTCGACACGGCCATGGCCCGAGTGGCGGAGGAAGGCCGCGGGGCGGTCATCTACATGCGTCAGGAGGGGCGCGGCATCGGCCTGACGAACAAGATCCGCGCCTACCGGCTCCAGCAGGAGGAGGGCCTCGACACGGTCGAGGCGAACGAGCGCCTGGGCTTTCAGCCCGACCTCAGGGATTACGGCATCGGCGCCCAGATCATGGTGGAGTTGGGACTCAGGCAAGTGCGCCTCATGACCAACAACCCGCGCAAGGTCGTCGCCCTGGAGGGTTACGGCCTGACGATCGTCGAGCGGGTGCCGCTGGTCATGGAGCCCAATCCGCTCAATAAGCGGTACCTGAAAACGAAGCGGCTCAAACTCGGGCACCTGCTGGACGACTCAGCGGATGTGTAAGACGTTGCCTTCAAGGGCGCGAGAAACAGGGGCAGCACTCATTTGGGTGTGGCAAGTTTTTCTGGCAGCAGAAGTGAGCCGATGTGCCGGGCCTCTCGAGAGCCCGCCTCGGCGGGCTTTGCCCCGCAGGGGTGTAGGCCGGGGGTTTTACCCCCGGTGGCAGAAATGGTGCCCCCTCTGTTTCCCCTTTCCCTCTCCCCGGGCCGCTTCAGCGGCCCGGGGAGAGGGAAAGGAAAAGGTCGTAAGGGCCCTCCACGATGCGATCCCCGGCCTAAAAGGCCGGGTCTGGACCCCTGCGGGGCAAAGGCCCGCGAGCGGGCCTGAACACCATCCACACCGCCGCAACCGGTTGCCAGAAATCGTTGCCACACCCGTTCATTTCAGCCGAAGGGATCATAACTTCCCTGCAAGTGCGAAGGCAGGCAGACCATGATTGAAATGGCATTCTGGGTCCTGTTTTCCGCGGTGCTCCTGCTAATCTTTTTTACACTTCTCGCCAAGAACATAAGGCGCGGCTTATGGAAAATGTCAAGAGGAGCACAAGCAAGAGCAAAAACACTGAATGAGTACAAGACGTTTGATTTGGTGGGGCAACCCGAGCGGTGTGAGGGCTGCATGTTTCGGGAAGATTGCCCACTGTCCTCGGCTTCATTGGCATCTTGCAAAGAGCAGTTCTCGGTCACGGTAAGGCTCAGTCTCGCGCGGCCAGAAGGTTCCGACAGGCCAGAACTCAGAATGGAATGCTTGACAAGAAAGGAAGGCCCCCGGTGAGCGACGATCTTCGTGGAATAGTGCTGCCAGCAATTTATCGTCATTTCACCACACCAGACATGAAAGAGCGGCTGAGGATAATTGCTTGGTGGGGAAACTCGTTTGAAAAGTGGTTTCAACAGGAGACCGTGTTCGCACTTGAACCCAAGATGCAGGAGATGCAGAAGCTGAAGGGACATCCATGGGACTATGAATCATGGGATATCGAATACGAATACAAGGGCGTCAAATGGGACATGGCGATGCGGGGTGAGAAACCGCTCTTCCTTCAATTCAAGATTTGCATCCCCTGTTGGGGAATCCCGACAAAAGTGAAGGATGGCCCCAACTCCCTAACCGACGACATCGAGAACGTGCGCAAGTTCACGGAGGGCGCTGCTGCCGCCCTACTCTTTGCGCTCGAGCACAAAGGCGCGGGTATGCCTCTTGAAGAGGCAGGGTTTCCGCCCCCTAAGGTGCGATCCCCGGAAAAGATCAAACTGGGGAAGACTTGGTGCGCCGCATGCGAAGAAGATCACCAGGCATGGGCACGCATCTATTGCTGGGCAAACGCAAGGTGATGCGCAAAGGCTACCCTACCTCGCCGGATTAACTCAGCACTTCTTCGAGCGCTTGGGGGCTGAGCATGCCGCGTAGTTTGCCGAGCGCGCGGGTTTCGATCTGGCGGATGCGCTCCTTGGTGACGCCGAAGTGCTTGCCGACCTCTTCGAGGGTCTGCGGTCCGGGCATGTCGCCGAGTCCGAACCGCCGCATCACGATCTCGCGTTCGCGCACCTGCAACTCATCGAGCACCCGCTCGATGTTCTGGCGAACGGTGACGTCGGGCTCGTGGTACGGTTCCTCGCCTTCGAACCGCAGGTCGTGACTCATTTCCAGGAGTTCGTCGCGCCCGGTCATGAACCGCTCGCGGCGGACGCCCGCCTGCGGCACGGTGCGGGCGAAATTCTTCATGATCGCCCAGGAGGCATATGTCGAGAACTTGAAGCCCCTGGTGTAATCGAACTTGTCCACGGCCCGGATGAGGCTCATGTTGCCGTCGGAGATCAACTCGAAGAAACTGACCTGCGTCCCGACGTGCCGCTTGGCGATGTTCACGACCAGTCGCAGATTCGATTGGATGATGCGGTTTTTTACGCGGTTCGCCTGGTCAAGGAGTTTCTCGATGTCCTCGATGTCCTGGACTTTCGGCAGACGGCTTTTCTTGAGCCGCTCCTGAACGCGCACCGCCTTGCACTTCAGATAGTTGTACAGACGGAACAGCGCCTGCTCTTCCGCCTTCTTCAGAAGGGGCGTCTTATACAAGTTCTTGAGATAGATCGGCAGGCCTTTCGGCGGGCTGGCCGCACGCCGGCCATCTCCGTCCATGACCGAAGCGGCCGCGGCATCTTCCAGAATCACGTCGTCGGCGTCCGGCCGCTCGAACTCCGGGCTCCGCATGTAATCGATGGGCTCGCCCAGCAGTTCCTTGGCGCGCTCCTCCGTGATGATGCGGTAAATGCTGGACCGCGTGCGGCAGAAGCGCTTGGCCAGCGCGTGGATGCCGACGCCTCGTTGATGCGACTGGTACATGAGCCGGCGGTCCCGATCCTGAAGCGGCTCGCCGGCATCGGGGAAAAGCCTGCCGCCCGGGTGCTCGCGGTCGTAGTCCTTGATGCTCAGGCGAACCGTTTCAACGGCCCGCCCGAGTTTGCGTGCGATGCGTTTCGAGACCTCGAACAGGCAGCAGTGGCAGAACAGGCTGAGCCTCCTGGCCCGCCGAATGATCTCCCGGCGCTCTTCGGGGGCCAGGCGGCTGAACTTTCCCGCCGCCTTCACCTGCTCGGGGTTACGCGTTGCGAAGCGTTCAAGGCTGGACTTGCGGAAGCCGATGCGCAGTCGCCCCCCGGGGCCCATGAACTTCCAGGAAACCAGGCCCGCCTTCCGCCAGCGTTGGGTTGTTTTCTCCGAAACGTTGAAGTGTGTCGAGGCCTCTTCGAGCGAGAAGACCGGCTCGCCCACATCCTCGGGGTTCAGTTTCAGGCTCCCGGAGACCTCCTCGACCAACCGGATGAGGTCCTCGCGCAGGGTTTTGCCGGGGAATGCCGTGCCGACATCCCCCCGCGGACGATAGCCCGTGATCTGGTAGCAGACGAATTCGTAAGGGTAGGATCTGGCGGGTTCGGTCAGGCAAACAAGCCTTTCGGCCCGGGCAATCTGGTCCAGGCGCACCTTCGGGGCGAGGTATGTCAACTGCCTGGCGAGATCCGCCATTTCGCCATGGTGGAACTTGGCCATCGGCAGCCCCAGCCTCGCCGGTGTGACCGCCCCCCAACCCTGCTTATATACTACCTCACGCCGGCCCCGCTGTCAACACGAAAACACAAAAGTCTTATTCCCTAGGTGTCCACCTTCCCAGACGGCCGCTCGCCGGCCACTTGGTGCTGTTTTCGGCCTTTTTCGACCAATAAGAGGCCGCCGACGCCCGCGAGGTGCCTGCCGTATTTCGCAGGTGCGGCAAGTTTTTATGGCACGGCAGGATGGGGCGAGGCTGGGCGGGCCTGTCATTTCGACCGAGGCCGTACGGCCGAGCGGAGCGCTGTACCCCGAGTGCCCGCAGGAAATCTCGCCGTCCGAAACAGCCAGCGGCGAGACCCCTCGACTCTTTTGCGCTCGCTCGGGGTGACAGAGGCCATCGCCGGCCCGTCCATACGGACCCGTACTGGGCCATAAAAACTTGCCACACCCGTTTTGTTTTGGAATGCCGTGGGCATGGAAGATGCATCTCGTGTGGATTCACAAAAAGAGGGCTCATCCGGAATAGGGTGTGGCAACGATTTCTGGCATGGGACGATTTCCTGCGGCTTGGCCGTAGCGCCCGTACGGGCGCATCCTGGCCGGCGCCGCCGCCAACAGCCGCCGGGCATAAAGCCCGGCGCTACAACTGCCTGTGCTCGCCAGAAAAACTTGCCACACCCTCCGGAATAAGCGTGCGACGGTCCAGGAAGGAGGGCCTCACGGCCTCACAGAACCACGTCCTTGAAGCGGTCGAGGACCCCAATCGCCGTCGTCATGCTGCTGAGGCGCTTGGCGGGGGTTTTCTCGATCGCGTGCATAACAAGATTGGCCACATCCTCGGGAAGATCCGGCACCCGCCTGCTCAAGGGCACGGCGCGAATGTTCAGGATTTTGTTCAGCGCCTGATGATGCTCCAGGCTCTCAAACGGCCAGTGCCCCGACAGAACCTGGTAGGCCACGACACCCCAGGCGAACACATCCACGCGGTAATCACACGGTTCGCGGCGGAGCACCTCCGGGGCGAGCGTCTCGACCGTCCCCATACGCGTGCCGGGAGTCGGCTTGTCCAGCAAGGGCGTCGCCAACCCAAAATCAATCAGTTTGACCTGGTTCTGGTTGGTCACGAAGAGGTTCTTCGGGCAGAAGTCGTGATGCACGAAACGCCTGGAATGCACGTGCTCCAGGGCCGCAGCCGCTTGACGCACGAAAGAAACCCGGCGACCCTCCAAACGCTTGCTGTCGCCGGTCATCAGGCCTGCCAGCATCATGCCCTCAAGATACTCAAGGACCAGGTACGGCGTATCGCCGAGTTTGCCGTGATCGTAGCACTTGACGACATTCGGATGGTCAAAGGCAGCCGTGATCTGCCCCTCGGTGAAATCCCGGTACTGCGACTCCAGTTTGTCGACGGCCTTCCGGGCCTCCGGCTTGTGAACCTTGACGGCGACGATCCGCCCGGTCGCCTGGTCCCTGGCCTTGAAGATCGTGGACATGCTGCCTTCACGGACCACGCCCAGGGGGGTATAGCCGGGCAACTCGTTCGGCTGAGCCCCCCGCAGTTTCCGAAGAATCCGCTTTAGCACGCTCCCCTCCTCGAAGTCCGGAAACCTAAACCCAAGGCCGCCAACAGCGCGCGCTGCGAAAAGACATGATGCCTTATTCTAGGCGCCCACCGGTCCCGCGCCAATAGTTTTGCCGATAAATCTTCGTGGTGTGGCAACAATTTCCGGCGGTTGGGTGAGGCTGGGGGAAAAGTATGAGTTGGGCCTATATTCTATACAAAACCGGCCGTCTGGTTTTGTATAGAATGCCGCTATCAATCGCAGTAATCGACGAGCGACGCAATCTCGCTCCGCAGGTCACGCCGGGCAACGATTCGATCCACGAAGCCATGCTCAAACATGAACTCGGCCGTCTGGAAGCCCTCGGGCAGATCCTGCTTCATCGTCTGGCGGATAACCCGCGGTCCCGTGAAACCGATCATGGCCCCCGGCTCTGCCAGAATGATGTCGCCGAGTGAACCGAAACTCGCCAGGACCCCCGCCGTCGTCGGGTGGGTCATGACGGCTATGTACAGTCCTCCCGCCTGGTCAAACCTGGCCAGCGCCGCACTGGTCTTGGCCATCTGGGCCAGACTGAGTATGCCTTCCATCATCCTGGCCCCTCCGGAGGCACAGCAGATGACGAGCGGCAAACCCAGTTCCGTAGCCCTCTCGATGGCCGCCGTAATCTTCTCGCCGACGACCGAGCCCATCGACCCCATGATGAAATTCGCGTCCATCGCGCCCAGGACGACCGGCCTGCCCCTGATGTACGCCCTGCCCACGACGGCGGCGTCGTAGAGGTTTGTTTGTCGCTGCGCGTCTGCCAGCCGCTCGATGTAACTCTTTCGGTCGCCAAACCCGAGCGGGTCGGGAGACATGAGGTTCGGTAGATACTCTTCGAAACTATCGGTGTCGACGAGCATGGCAACCCGCTGCCTCGCACCCACCCGGAAATGGTACGCGCACTCGGGGCACACGTGGAGGTTCTCCTCCACCCGTTTGCGAAAGACCATTTCCTCACAGCCCGGGCACCGCAGCCACAGGCCTTCGGGAATATCCTTTTTCTTCGTTCTGCCGTTGATCGCCATAGAACACGTCCCGCGACGAGGCGCCCGCCACGGCGCCTACGATTCCAACGCTGCTGCGGCCGCCCGGCGAAGGTCGGCGATGCTGCGGCCGTAATCGCCGTCGGCGGCGCCGAAGACGGCCGTTCCGGCCACGAACACGTCGGCTCCGGCCGCAGCCGCTTCTGCAATGGTGCCGGTATAGATGCCGCCGTCCACTTCGAGCCGCTGCTCGTCGGTCAGCCAGCCTCTTACTTGCCGAATCGCCGGCAGGACCTCGGGCAGGAACCTCTGTCCGCCGAAGCCTGCGTAGATGGTCATCAGCAATACCATCTCGACATGCGGCACGGCGCGCTTCACCAGGTCCAGCGGTCCGTCCGGATTGATCGTGATCCCGGCCGCGCAGCCCAGTTCATGGATGCGGTCGGCCAGCGCCTCCGGCTCACTCGCGACCTCCGCATGGAACGTAATGTTGTCTGCCCCCGCTTCAGCAAACGCCTGGATGTACCGGGCAGGTTCGCTGAGCATGAGGTGCACGTCGAGAAACAGTTCCGTCACGGCCCGCATCTTCTCGACAACCACGGGGCCGATGGTCAGGTTCGGCACGAAGTGGCCGTCCATGCAATCGACGTGGAGCAGGTCGGCGCCGCCCTGCTCGACCCGGGCGATCTCGTCGGCCAGGTAAGCGAAATCCGACGCCAGCACCGACGGGGCAATCGCCGGCCGCGCTAACTGATGGAGCGAGCGTTTCACGCGGCACCCCCGTTCGGCGCCAAACCGCCTGGACGCCACCTTTTTCGGAATCGCCTCACCACAGACGCTGGCCCGGAACCTCAGACGTCGTCGATGAGTTCAATCGTCTCGAAGGGCTTGCCTTCGATGAACTCGAGGCTTGCACCGCCGCCGGTCGAGATGTGCGTCATCTGCTCGGCCAATCCGAACTTCTCAACAGCGGCAGCCGTGTCGCCGCCGCCCACGACCACCGTGCCCTGCTTGGCGACGCGGGCCAGGACCTCGCAGATCTCTCGCGTGCCGCCGGCAAAGGGGGTCATCTCGAAGACACCCATCGGGCCGTTCCAGATTACCGTCTCGGCGTCGGCCAGTTTCTCGCGGTACAGTTCCGTTGTCTCCGGGCCGATGTCGAGGCCTATCCAGTTGTCCTCCATCTCGGGGCCCTGGATGTCGGTCTCCGTGTCGGTCGAAAACTCCTTGCCTGTCAGGTGATCCACGGGAAAGCAGACTTCGGCCGCACTCGTCTCGATCGTTTTGAGCAGTCTCGCGGCCTCGGCAATGATGTCCCTCTTCTTGCCGTGCTTCTCGGCTTCGCGTTCCACCTTTGACTTGCCCGTATTCTCCCCGCGGGCCGCCATAAACACGTAGGCCATGGCGCCGCCGATGAGCAGCCGATCCACCCTGCCGAGGAGGTTCTCGATAACCCCGATCTTGTCGGAGACCTTCACGCCGCCGAGGACGGCCACAAACGGATGCTTCGCGTTCTCAAGGGCACTGCCCAGGAACCTCAGTTCCCTTTCGATGAGGAACCCCATCGCCCGGGTTCCCTGCGGCATGAGCGACGGCACGCCGTAGGTTGACGCATGCTTGCGGTGAGCCGTCCCGAAGGCGTCGTTGACGTACAGGTCCGCCAGGTTGCGGAGCGCCTGTGCGAAATCGCGGCCGTTTTTCTCCTCGCCGCCGTGAAACCGAAGATTCTCCAGAAGCAGCATCTGGCCGTCGGCCAGGTCTGCGGCCGCCTTCTCGGCCTCGGGCCCCACGCAGTCGGGCGTAAAGCCGATGTCGCATTCGAGCAGTTGGCCGAGCCGGACGGTCGCCGGCTTCAGGCTGAGTTTCGGATCAACCTTGCCGTTCGGGCGTCCGAGATGGCTCATCAGAATCACGCGGGCGCCGGCGTCGGTCGCGCAGCGGATCGTCGGCAGTGCCATGCGGATGCGGCGGTCATCGGTAATGGCCAGGTCATCGTCGAGCGGCACGTTGAAATCGACCCGCAGGAGAACCCGTTTCCCCTTCATGTCGAGTCGGTCGAGCGTTTTCTTCGCCATGACAGACCTCCTGTCGGTCTGACACCAATCGGGGGCGAGCCGAATGCCCGCCCCCGTGTTCACCCATAGCCCGCGTCTCAGACGGCGGCCAACATGGTTGCAAGGTCGGCCATGCGATTCGAGAAACCCCATTCGTTGTCGTACCAGGAGCAGACCTTCACGAACGTCTCGCCGAGGACCATCGTCGCGCCCGCGTCGAACAGGCTCGAGACGGTTGTGCCGATGACGTCGCTCGAGACGATCGGGTCTTCGGTGTAGCCGAGAATGCCCTTCAGGTTGCCTTCGCTGGCCTTCTTCATGGCGGCGTTGATCCGGTCGACCGACGCCGGTTTCTCGAGTTCCACCGTCAAGTCCACGATGCTTCCGACCGGGGTCGGCACGCGCAGGGCAAAGCCGTTCAGTTTGCCGTCCAGTTCCGGAATAACCTTGCCGACGGCCTTGGCAGCGCCGGTCGTCGTCGGGATGATGTTCAGCGCTGCCGCCCGCGCCCGGTGCAGGTCCGAGTGGATCATGTCCAGGATCTTCTGATCGTTCGTGTAGGCATGGCACGTTGTCATCAGGCCGCGCTTGAGGCCGAAGGTCTCGTGTAGCACCTTGGCAACCGGCGCCAGGCAGTTCGTCGTGCAGGAGGCGTTCGAGACGATCTTGTGCTCCGGCGCCAGCGTCTTGTCGTTGACACCGATGACGATGACCGCATCGATCTCGCCCTTGGGCGGGGCCGACATGATGACCTTCTTCGCCCCGGCCGCCAGGTGCTTCTCGCATCCCTCGCGGGTTCTGAAAACGCCGGTGCACTCGAGCACCACGTCGGCCTGGCGGTCGGCCCACGGCAGGTTCGCCGGGTCCTTCTCCGAGGTGACGGGGATGCTCGTGCCATCGACGACCAGCATCTCGCCCTCGGTCTTGACATCGCCCTCGAACCGACGGTACACGCTGTCATACTTCAGCAGGTGCGCGAGCGTTTCGGCATCGGCCAGGTCGTTGATGCCGACGATGTTGAACTCGTCCTTTCGTGCCCACATCGTCCGGAACACGATGCGGCCGATGCGGCCAAATCCGTTGATGCCGATGTTGCTTGCCATCCAAACAGACTCCTTGTCTGGGAACACGTCCGCGTGTTAAACCGCATCCTGCCGCGCGCGACGACCGCCGGCACGGCAGATGCGGAGACCAATCGTTCGCCTCTTATATTGTTGGGTTTCGGCCCTGTCAAGGCATTTCCGGCCCGGACCTGAGCAGCCGCACGCAACGCCGAAACGCCACCTTGACGCGCTTGGAGAAATCGGCCATAGTAGGTGTATGGCAGTACTGGCCGCCCGTGAGGAAGTCTCTGACGTGAAGCCAATTGCTTCCGTTTCGGTCCTGGTGAAGCAGGCCGGCTCGGCGGTCGCCGAGGCGCTTCACCAAGGTCTTCGTGACACCGGCTTTAAGGTGATTGCCGTCCCTACGGCCTACGATGTCGTCGTGGAAGCGGAACGGGCCGCCGGCGCCGTCGAGCACGTGCTCCTGGGTGTTGACCACTTCGGTCCGGGCGAATTCCGGCTGATTCCCCTCGTGCGTCGCGAATGGCCTGAGACACTCCTCGTCGCGTATCACTCCCCCGGCTTCGAGCACAAAGGGCGCATCGCCGAACTTGTGGGAGCCGACACCGTTCTTTCGACGGCCGACGATGTGTCGCGTTTCCTGGCGCCTCTGGCCTCACGCAACGGGGCGCAGCCTGCCGTCCCGG
The DNA here is from genome assembly GCA_030602705.1 of Planctomycetota bacterium. Taxonomy (GTDB): domain Bacteria; phylum Planctomycetota; class Phycisphaerae; order FEN-1346; family FEN-1346; genus JAUVZF01. The sequence continues at coordinate 21,006 of JAUVZF010000034.1, read as the reverse complement.
CGCCGGCCCCCCCTGCCCCGCCTCGCGCTACACCGCCTGCCGCGCCGCCTGCGCCCGCTGCAAAGCCCGAAGCGACCGAACCCGTGTCCGCTGCGGCGCCGCCAACGCCACCGCTGGTCGAATCGTATCTCGCAGGCGCTCGAAAGGCAGAAAAGACCCCGGAGCCACAACACGAGTCGCATCCTGAAACGCAGCAGCCGGCAGATGATGTCGAGAACCTCGACGGCGACGAGGAACTTACAGGGGCCAAGATCCTCGGAACGATCGAATTGACCGACGAGGAACTGCGCACCTTGCTCGGCGAGGAAAACGAGACGTGACCCGGCAACAGAGCGCGACTCACGTGGCCGCCTCGAACGGCGCAATCGTTTTCGTCTGCCGCGACCCCGGCCGCCGCGGGCTCGTCGAACGTCTCGTTCAGCCTCTCCGGACGCACGCTGCGGCGGTGGACGCGCTGCTGGCTGTTGCAAGGACGGCGCCGAAGGCCGTCCTTCTGAATCTTGAAGACGTCGCAGGATCGGAGCACGACGTGCTGGCGGCCCTGCAACGCTGCCGGCCGCACATGCCCGTCTATGTCCTCGTCGCGCCCCAGGACGAGCCACTTGCCCGCAAACTCGTGGCTGAGGGCGCCACCGACTACTTCGTCCTGCCGAGCGACATCAGGCGCCTGCCGACCCTCCTGAAACCGGAGGTCAAGACGGCCTCGCGCGCCTCCTCGGCGCCTGTTGGGGAGCAGCGGGCGGCCGGATTGTTCCGCGCCGCGTGTGAACTCGCGGAACTGGCCGTCTCCCAACCGCAACCGCTGTTTCGCGACGGCGCGATGCTGATCCTTCGTGCGCTGGGCGCACGGCAGGGGTGTGTCTTTTCACGTGGCGCAGAGGCGGGCGGCCTGGAGCGCGTCGTGACGTTCGGCGACATCGGCCCTGACGATTCGGCGGGTGTGGAGGCCGAACGCGCCGCTGCCGAACGGGTGCTTCGAACCGGCGAGGTCCTCTTGGTGGAAGCCGGAACCGCAGGGGCCGCGCCGCCTGGATTGCTCTGTGTGCCCGTCCGCGATGCCGACACAACGTTCGGCGTCCTCTGCCTTTCCGGCAAGACCGACGGAACCCCTCTCGGCCAGAACGACTGCCATGCCGCGACGGCCCTGGCGGATGCCCTCGCCCACCTGTATCGGTCCGCCCTTCTGAGGAACGAGCACGCGCGGCTGGCTTTGCGCGACGCCAGCACAGGGCTGCTCAAGGCCGACCCGTTTCTGACGTGTCTGGAGGCCCAGATCTCCCGAGCCGAGGACCTACGCGCGGAAGTCGGCCTCCTGCTGCTCGAGCCTCAACCCGGTGTCCAGGCGCAAGAGGCCGACGTTCTCGAACGGCTGGGCGTCGCCATTCGAGCCGCCCTGGCAAGAGGCTGGGAGGCCGGTCGGCTCGACACCGGTGTCTATGCCGTCTCCATGAACCGCGCGCCGGAGGACGAGTCGCTCTACAAGACGGCAGACGACTTCTATGACGCCGCAGCAAAACACTTGGCCATAGCGGGTCAGCGAGTCGATGCCCGGCTTCGGTTGCGTACGGCCCTGGCTGTGTTTCCGCGCGACGGGGCTACCGCCAGGGCGCTCGTGGCTGCGGCCGAGGCGCGTTTGGCTGTGCCCGCCTGATCTTGCGTCCGCGACCCGTCCATACGGACCCGTCCGCGAGGGCGGCCGTGGCCGACCCGTACCGGGTACGGGCCGCGCCAAATCGATAGCAGCGTGCGGTTCTATTTTGCCCGTTTCGTATGGTGCTGTTCGACGAGTCCCTTGACCGCCTTGCCGACGCCTTCGGCGAGTTCCAAGGGCCCCGTTCGCACAATGCTCTTGACGATGCCGGTTACCATCGCCACGCCCAGTACGCGGTTCGAACTGGTGTCGATGACTTGAATCTGTGCCGTCAGGAAGGGGTTGACGCCGAAGCCGACGGCCCTGAGGGAAGACCCGCCGGGGTCAAAGTCAACGAATTTGCCGCGAATGAGGAGCCCGCCCCTGGTCGGCGCGCCTCGGGCAGCGCTGCGGAACATCTCCGTCTCGACGAGTCTCTTCACAACCGCCGTCTGCACCAGGCCGGCAAGACTCGACGGAACCGCACCAAGCATGGGCGACGTGTCGAAACGCTCGACGCCAACCGTCCTGAACCGGTCGAGGGAGGTCTTGCCACCCAGGTTCTTCACCTCGTAGTACCGCGCGCTGGCCCCCACAACCGCGCCGCCGGCCTGTTTCAGGGCTGAGCCACACCCCGAGGCCACCACCAGGGCCAAGACTGCCACTAGAAGCATCCGTTTCATGCGTGTCTCCCTTCCTCGAACGCGGTCTGTGAACCGACACCCATCATAGTACCCACCCTGGGGCCGATGCAAGGAAATGCGAGGTGTACCTGTTTAGCGTGCTCTCGAAGCGATGTCATTTCGACCGAGCCCTCGCCAAAGGCGGGGGCGAGCGGAGAAATCTCGTCGTCCGGACACGGATAACGGCGATCCCGGCGCGCCGGGACTCGACTCGCTTCGCTCGCTCGGAATGACACGCTAAACACGTACCGCGAGGTTATTGGACTACCCCGTCGCCAGCGTATACAATGGCCACGTCGCACGGGCAGAGACAACCGCATGGCCGAGACAAACGAGAACAAGTACGTTACGCGCTCCGGGCTGAAACTCCAGCATGCCCTCGAGACGTTCGCCATCGACCCCTCAAGCAAGACGTGTGCCGACCTGGGCAGCCACCAGGGCGGCTTCGTCGATTGTCTGCTCTCTCGCGGCGCCGCCCGGGTGTACTCCGTTGACACCTCCTACGGTACGCTGGCGTGGAAATTGCGTAAGGACCCGCGCGTCATCGTCGTGGAGCGGACAAACGCCATGCACGTCACCATGCCCGAACCCGTGGACCTCGTGACGATCGACGTCGGCTGGACGCGCCAGCGGCACGTCCTGCCGGCAGCGCGGCGTCTGCTCCAACCCGACGGCCGCATCATCTCGCTTGTCAAACCCCAATACGAGGCCGCCGAGACACAGCGTGAGGCCGGCGTGGTTGCGGAGCGCAACCTCCAGGCCGTTCTTGCTCGCGTGCGCATCGACGTTCAGGGGGCCGGCCTTGAGTTGCTCGGGGAAACACGGTCGCCACTTCGAGGAGGCGGCGGCAACGCCGAATTCCTGTTCCTCCTGGCGCTGCCGACGTGAAGCCGAAGCGCGCCGACGGGTTCACCGACGTCCTATCCGCCATAAGACGGCAGCGGAACGTACGGCTCGGCCAGCAGCCGCTCGATCCGATCCGCCAGGACCGCTTCGCGCCCCGGCGGCAGGCCTTCGAACACGTCGCGCACAACACCCTGGCGGTCCATCAGCACGATCGTCGGGATGTCGCCCATGACGGTTGCGTGCTGTCGGAGTTCCTCCCAGAGGACGTCCGGGCCGATCGCCAGGATATACGGGATCCTGAACTCGCTCCGAAACGCCTCGGCCGCACGCTTCGCCTGCACCACATCACGGGCCTGCTCGTAAGCCAGTCCGAGGATCTCAAAGCCCTCGCCGCGATACCGTTCGTGCAAACTCACGAGCAGGGGCGCCGAACGGCGACACGGCGAAGACCACGTTGCGAACAGGTCGAGCAGCACCACCTTGCCCGCCAGTGACCGGAGCGTGACTTCGCCGTCGTCGATCCTCGGCGCCGACGTGAACTTCTCGAACCGAAACAACATCAACGGCTCCGGTCCGCCGTCCAAGTCGGGTTCCGTGTCGTGGCCGTCGCACCCGCCGACCAGGAACGTCAGCAGGGGCAGGAGCATCGCCCCGACGATGTGCCCGCCGGTCATGGTTGCTTCGTCTCCTCACCGTCGCGCAGTTTGAAGACACAGTAATCGCCGCACATCGAGCACACGTCGCTGTGCTCCGGGCGGCGCGCCTCCCGAAGTTGCCTGGCCCGCACGGGGTCCATCGCTTCGGCAATCTGAGCCTCCCAGTCGCGCCGGCCCCGGGCCTGGCTCAGGCGACGGTCCCACGCGCGTGCCTCGTCGCGGCCGCGGGCAACGTCGGCGGCGTGGGCGGCGATGCGCGCAGCGATGACGCCCTCGCGGACGTCCTCCGGCCGCGGAAGACCCAGATGTTCGGTCGGCGTTACGTAGCAGAGGAAGTCCGCGCCGGCCATCGCCGCCACCGCCCCGCCGATCGCGCTCGTGATGTGGTCGTAACCCGGCGCCACGTCCGTAACGATCGGCCCGAGCACGTAAAACGGCAGACCGCCTGTCAGGTCTTTCTGAAGTCGGACCTGGGCCTCGACCTGGTCAAGCGGCACGTGGCCCGGCCCTTCGATCATGACCTGCACACCGGCCTCGACGGCCCGTCGTGCCAGTTCGGCCAGAATCATCAGTTCCTCCACCTGGCAGGTGTCCATCGCGTCGGCGATGGCTCCCGGTCGCAACCCGTCTCCCAGGCTGAGTGTCACGTCGAATTCGCGGGCCATGTCCAGCAGTTCGTCGAAGCGTTCGAGGAGCGGATTCTCCTGCCCGTGTCTGCGCATCCAGTGTGCCAGGAACATCCCCCCGCGACTCACGATGCCGCACACCCGCCGCCCAAGCGCCTCGGACTCAACGATCCGCCGCGCCACGCCGCAGTGCACCGTTACGAAGTCCACACCGTCCTGGCCGTGGCGGCGGACGCTGGCGAGGATATCGTCGGCGGTCATCTTCGCGATGTCGCCGCCGGTCCGGGCCGCCGCGGCCGCAGCCTCGTAAATCGGAACGGTGCCGACGGTCAGGTCGCATGCGTCCATCAGTCGCCGGCGGATTTCGGGAATATCGCCGCCCGTCGAGAGGTCCATGATGGAATCGGCACCGGTCTGGCGGGCGGCAGCCAACTTGGCGAGTTCCATCTCGACGTCGGCGTAGTCGGGGCTGGTGCCCAGATTCGCGTTCACCTTGACGCGCAGTCCCCGTCCGACGCCCATGACGCAGGTGGCACGCCGGTTCTTATTGAGCGGAATGGTCACGCGGCCGTCGGCCACGTCGCGGCGAACTTGTTCGGCGTCGCGCCGGTCCGCCTCGGCTACCTGCCGCATGGCGTCGGTGACCTTTCCCTGCCTTGCCAGTTCCATCTGTGTCATGTTTCTGTTGACTCCGTTTGGTCTGCTTGCGTCCGCCGGCCCGTGGTTCCTTGCGAACCGTGTGGTTGACGGCTGCCTTGGCGCGGGCGGTCGTCGCGCGTGTTTTCTTCGTGGGCAGACGGGGTTTCGTCCCGTCCTCGCCGCGCAGCGTCTTGAGGTATTGTATCTCCTTGGCGGTCAGGCGTCGAGCCTCCCCGTCGCGGAGGCCGCGAATGCCGATGCGGCCGATCCGTGTCCGCACCAATTCGCGGACGGAATGTCCGAGGCGTGCCAGCACCCGGCGGATCTGCCGGTTACGGCCCTCCCGTAGCGTGATACGCAGCGTCGAGCGAGACCGTCCGCGCTTGACAACGTGCACCTCGGCGGCCCGCGTCCGTCCCTCGGCCATGTGAACACCGCGGACCATGTGGCGGATGTCGGCGGCCGTGACGCGTCCCCCGACGGTGGCCAGATACGTCTTCGGGACGCCGTATCGCGGATGGGTCAGGCGATTGGCAAACTCGCCGTCGTTCGTCATGAGGAGCAGGCCCTTGGACGCTGCGTCGAGCCGGCCCACGGGGAACAGGCGGACCTTTGTGGCACGCACCAGGTCAATCGGCCGCACCCGTCCTGCCGGATCGTAGTTTGTGCAGACGACGCCCTTCGGCTTGTTCAGGATCCAGTATTCCAGGCGCTCGGGGCGGAGCCGGCGGCCATCGAGACGGACGTCCTGGGTGCCGAGGTCGGCCTTCACTCCAAGCGTTGTTACGACGTTGCCGTCCACCATGACGCGGCCGTCGGCAATGAGTTTCTCGCAAACCCGCCGCGAGGCCACCCCTGCTCGGGCCAGGAGTTTCTGAAGCCGCTGGAGCGCCATGGTCGTCCTACTGGGTCGGGGCCTTGCCGGGGGGCGCCGCCGCAAGGACCGTCAGTTTCTCGGCCGCCTCGAAGACGTACTCCGAGGCGTCGGCGGGCACCAGAACGGTGTCGCCCGCCCGGATCGGCATGGTGCGGCCGCCCACCACGAGGTGTGCCGCGCCGGCAAGGGTGATCAACGCGACGTACGCCCCGCCCGTCTCGGCCGCCCAGGGCCGACCGTCGAGTTGGATGCGACTGACGCTGAAGGCGTGGCAATCGGCGAGGTGTTCGATGAGCAGGCCGGTTTCATTGGCCGTCCTGCCGGTGCCTCCCGAATCCGGTTCCTCGCCGGCGAAGTTGATCGTCTCAAGGGCGTCGGCAACGTGGAGTTTGCGCGGCTTGCCGTCGAGCCCCGGCCGGTTCCAATCGTAGAGCCGGTAGGTGATGTCGGAGTTCTGCTGGATTTCGGCAAGCACGATTCCGGGCCCCGCGGCATGAACGTGTCCGGCGGGTATCCAGATGAAGTCGCCCGCCCGGACGGGGCGAACGGTCAAGAGGTCCTCGATGGTTCCCTGTTGGAGTGCGGCGGCGAAGGCATCGCGCGTCACGCCGTCGCGCAGGCCATCGACGATCCACGCGTCGGGTTCGGCCTGCAAGACGATCCAGCACTCGGCCTTGCCTTTCTCGCCGCCGTGGTGAGCCGCCGCGTAGTCGTCGTCCGGGTGAACCTGGACGCTCAGCCGGTCGGCGGCGTCGATGAACTTGACGAAGATGGGGAACCTGGCGGCCGCTCCGCGTGCGAGTTCCCGGCCTCCGAGAATCGCCTGGGCGTGATTCTCGAGGAGCCATCGCAGGGTTCTGCCGGCAAGCGGTCCGTCCGCCACGGTGCTGTGCCCGTGTGGATGGTCGGCCAGTTCCCAGGATTCGCCGATGGGCTTGCCTTCCGGTAGCAACTTGCCGAGCAGGTCAGCCAGGCGGCGGCCGCCCCAGACCATCTCCTTGAGGACCGGCCGCATCTTCAGTGGCTGCACAAGTTTCTCCCTATCGGTCTGGCAACATCCTCGGAGCAAGTGAATGAGTTTACCACAATCGGCATTGGGCGGAAACCGTTTTCGTCCCGCGCGGTTCCGGGCAATCCGGACGATCCGGCCGGCGAGCACTGGGGCGGCTCATTTGCGAAGACCGGCCATGGAGCCCACTACTGGCACGATAGCCCCGACCCCGCCGTCAAAGACCACGGCAAGAACGGCGCGCACGCGGCCAGCAGATGGCGCGAGGCGTACCTGGGAGACTGGCAGAAACCGATGAAGTGGGCACGGGCTAAGCGGTAGCGGCGTTTGCGAATCGCTGAGCGGATAAGAGACAAGATTGGGGGTTTGTCAAATCGGCCGGGGTATTTGCCCAATGCGGGTTGCGGCAGGGTCGTGGAATGGCACAGGGGCCCGGGCGGCATCGAAAAAAAGCGCTGGAGATGAGTCGCCAGGGACTACGGTTCGGGCGGAACCGGCGGGAGGTTCTTATCCGAGAGGCCGATCTCGTGGGCGATATCGCGGAATTCGTTGTGTGAGATGTCTTCCAGATGCCGGCCGCGCTCACGCAGTTTCTCGTTGAACTTCACAGCCTTCTCCTGCATGACGTCGTGGGTTCCCTCGCTGCCGCCGAACAACTGGTAGTTGTGGCCGCGCGTAATGCGCAGGTGCCCGTCGTCGTTGTCCCGGCCGACGCCAAGCAACCAGGCCTTCTTCTCTTGTTCCTTCGGCTGAACCATGACACCTCGCCCGGATGCGGCGCGCCAGCGCACCCGCAACCACGGCCTGATTCGGCGATTCCCCGCCTCGCCGCCGTATTATTACCCGATTCGCGCCGATGCGTCAAGGCGCCACCACCCCAGGTGCGCACAAAACCCTTGTATGCCCTGCCCTGGGGTTCTTAGAATACGGGTGGCCGGTCGCCGTGGGGCTCCGGCTGTGTTTTTGGGGTTCCGGGCATGCCATACGAACTTCTCATCCAGGAGTGGTTCAGCGCCGCGCACAACCTGCGTGAGTACGAGGGCAAGTGCGAGAAACTTCACGGCCACAACTGGCGGGTGGACGTGCGGCTGGCGGGCGACCATCTCGACAACCAGGGAATGGTCCTCGATTTCAAAGAAGGCAAACGCATCCTCGCCGAGGCGCTGGAGCCGTTCGACCACGCCTACTTGAACGAGGTCCCGCCGTTCGACGGGCTGAACCCCTCAAGCGAGAATCTCGCTCGCGTCATCGCCGAAGCCGTCGCCAAGCGGCTCCCCGAGGGAGTTCGCGTTGCCGGCGTCACAACGTGGGAGTCGGACTGCTGCGCTGCCAGTTACACTCCCGACTAGGCGGCCGGGCCTGATCCGACCCAAGGAGGCATGACCATGCCGGTCACGCTTCAGTTGGCGCTCGATTTTCTGGACCTCGACCGTGCGCTGCGCGTCGCGGACCTTGCCGTGGGCCACGGCGTGGACTGGATTGAGGCCGGCACGCCGCTCATCAAGAGCGAGGGCCTTGACGCCGTCCGTGCCCTGCGCGCCAAGTTCCCTGACCGCAAGATCGTCGCCGACATGAAGACGGCCGACACCGGCCGCCTTGAGATGGAAGCCGCCGCCAAGGCCGGGGCCGACTTCGCCATCGTCCTCGGCGCCGCCAGCGAATCGACCATCCGCGAATCGGTCGAGGCCGGCCGCCATTACGGCCTCGGCGTCGGCGTGGACATCCTCGGCATCGCCGAACCCGAGCCCCTGGTCGAACGGATGGCCGAGTGGGGCGTGGCGTTCATCTCGGTCCACTGCCCCATCGACGTGCAGATGCAGGGCGGCAACCCCTTCGACATCCTGGAACGGTTGGCAAAGATTACCGCCATCCCGCTTGCGGCTGCCGGGGGGCTGAACTCCGAGACGGCGCCGAGAGCGGCGGCCGCCGGCGCTTCCATCGTGGTCGTGGGCGGGGCCATCATCAAGGCCGACGACCCGGCCCGCGCCACGGCCGACATCCGCCGGGCCCTCGACACCGGCCGGGGCATCAAGACGGACCTGTTCCGCCGGGCGGGCCTTGAGGACGTGCGCGAGGTGTTGATGCGCGTCTCCACGGCCAACATCAGCGACGCCTGCCACCACCGTCCGTGCCTGCCGGGGATGAAACAGATCACGCCGGGCACGAAACTGGTCGGCCCGGTTCTGACGGTCCGCACGGCACCCGGCGATTTTGCCAAGAGTGTCGAAGCCATCGACCGGGCGGAGGAAGGCCAGGTCATCGCCATCGATGCGGGCGGGGTGGAGCCGGCCACCTGGGGCGAACTCGCCACCGAGAGCGCTATCCAGCGGAAACTCGCCGGCGTGGTCATCGACGGGGCCATCCGCGACACCGACGAGATCCGCCGCCTCCGCTTCCCCGCCTTCGCCACCGTTGTGTGCAGCCACGCGGGCTACCCGAAAGGGTTCGGCGAGATCGGAAGGCTCGTCCGTCTGTGCGGCGAGGAGGTGCTGCCCGGCGACTGGCTTGTCGGCGACGCCGACGGCGTCATGCACCTTTCCAAAACAGAGGTCGTCGAAATGGCCAATCGGGCACAGGACGTCCTGGAGACCGAAAACCGCATGCGGGCCGAAATCCACGAGGGCCGCACACTCAGCCAGGTCGCCTACCTGGAGAAGTGGGAAAAACGGACCGGCCGATAGAACGGGTTTTCGAGAAGAACGATGCGGTCGTTCGGCGGCCGAATGGGTGTGACTCTTTTCACTGGCGGGCGGCCGGGCAAAAAGGTTCCAGGAACCTTTTTCGCGGTTTCGGCGTTTCTGGCCGTGTATCGGTCTTTTCGGGAAAAGGTTCCTGGAACCTTTTTGCCTGACGGCGCGACACCTGCCATAATCCGTGTTCACACCCGGCCGAATCGCGCATCCTGAATTGACTTCCCCTCTACGGGGAACTATGATGATTTCAGCCGCGTCGGCCGATATAAATCCAAGGGTGCCCGCGCCCAGAAGAAGGAAAACCGAGTGCTCTGCCAGCGCTGCCACAAACAGCAGGCCACTATTCACCTGACGGAGATTCTGAACGACGAGAAACGTGAGCGGCACCTCTGCGAGGATTGCGCCCGCGAGGAAGGCGTCGCCATCAAGGCCCAGATCAATCTCCAGGACATCCTCTCCGGCATGCTCGAGGCCCACGAGAGCACCGGGCGCGACGCCAGCCTTTGCTGCCCCGATTGCGGCATCACGTACGCCGAGTTCCGCAGCCAGGGCCGCCTCGGCTGTCCGCACGACTACGAGGTGTTCGCCGAACCCCTCCAGGAAGTCCTCGAGAAGGTCCACGGCGCGACCGAACACGTGGGCAAACTGCCCCAGCGGGCCGGGTCCGACTCCCGGGGCCAGCGCGAACTGATGCAACTTCGGCGACAACTCCAGGATGCCGTCGAGACCGAACGCTATGAGGAAGCCGCACGCATCCGCGACCTCATCCACAAAAAGGAAACCGCGGGTGAAACTCGATAAGATCATCACGTCGCCCAGCCCGTGGCTCGAACCGGGCGGCCCGCACGACGACATCGTGCTGTCGACTCGCGTCCGGCTGGCCCGGAACGTCGCCGGCCGACCCTTCCTCAACCGCCTCCCGCCCGACGAGCAACAGGAGTTGGAAGCGTACCTCAAGAAGGCGGTCCTCGCGGCCATGAAACCCGACAAGTACACGTGGTTCGAACTCGAGGACATGCCCCAGGTCGACCGCCAGTGCCTGGTTGAACGCCATCTCATCAGCCACGAACTGGCCGCCGGCAAGGGGGAGCGCGGCGTAGCCGTCGGACCCAAGCAGCGAATCGCCATCATGGCCAACGAGGAGGACCACCTGCGGCTGCAGGTCTATTCGTCCGGGCTTCAACTTCAGGAAGCCTGGCAGGAAGCCGACGCCATCGACGACCGCCTCGAAGCGCAGGTCATCTACACCTTCTCGCCGAAACTCGGCTACCTGACGGCGTGTCCCACCAACGTCGGCACCGGCCTGCGAGCCAGCGTTATGCTGCACCTGCCCGCGCTCGTTCTGACGCGGCAGATCGAGAAGGTTTTCAACGCCGTCTCGCGGCTGCGGCTGGCCGTGCGCGGCCTTTACGGCGAGGGCACGCAGGCCACGGGCGACGTCTACCAGATCTCGAACCAGGCATCACTCGGACACACCGAACAGGAGATCCTCAAGACCCTGGGTACCGTGATCTCCCAGATCATCGCCTACGAAAAGGAGGCCCGCGACGCCCTGGCCGCCGAGAGCCCGACCGCGCTGGACGACCGGCTCCTCCGGTCGTGGGCGATTCTGACTCACGCCCGCGTCATCTCCAGCGAAGAGACCCTCGCGCTGCTTTCAGCCGTGCGGCTGGGGATTCACCTGAAACGTCTGAAGGGCGTGGACATCGGAACCATTAACGACCTGTTCCTCATGACTCGGCGGGGCCACATCCAGAAAATGCGTGGCGCCGAACTCGGCGAATCCGAACGCGACGTCGCGCGGGCCGATTACATCCGAAAACGCCTTGGTACGAACTAACCATGCCCGACCTGCCTCTCGGCACCGTCATCGCTTTCCATTTTGACAGATGGGACGTGGACGAACAGATCGCCATCGTCCACGACGCAGGCCTCGGCCGCATCCAGGTTTACCGCAACTACGTCCGGGGCGTCACGGCCGAACATATCCGCGGCATCCTCGACGGCGCGGGGCTCGTGCCCGACAGTCTGCACGGCTACATCGACCTGGAGATGTTTGACGGGCCGCCTTTCGACCTCTCGGCCGAAGACGCTGCAACACGTGAGGCCGCTCTCGCCATCGCGCAAAACGAGGCCGAATACGCTCGCGCGCTCGGCTGTCGCGATATCATCCTCCACCCTGTCGGCCCCGGCGACACACAGGACGACCCGTTCCGTGCCGACAACCTGGCCGACAGCGCCGAGAAACTCGCTCGCGTCGCCGAAAAGGCCGACGTCCGCTTTCTCATCGAGAACATGCCGCCCCCCATGTTCGGCCACGATGCCCGCCTCCTCCGCTGCATCCTCGATGCCACAGACAGCCCACACCTCGGCCTCGCTTATGACGCCGGCCATGCCAACATCGCCAAGGACCCGGTTGGAACGGTGCAGGCGATGGGGCCGCGACTCTGGGGAGTCCATCTGCACGACAACGACGGCGCCGAGGATGGCCATTACCTGCCCGGAATGGGGACCATCCCGTTCGAAGACGTGGCACGCGCACTGGCGGAGGTCGCTTTCTCCGGAACCTTCATGATGGAGATCTACCGCGACACGTGGGAGGTGCGTCGGGACTTGACGCCCGAGCGCCTGGCCTACATCGAGCGCCTCCGCCGCATCGCCTCAGGCCTTAAGCCTTGATCTAGGGCTGAATGACGACGGGCGTTCCGCGCGGCACGGCCTCGTAAAGTTCATGCATCTCCCCATCATCGAGGGCAATGCATCCGAGGGTCCAATCCCGATGGCCGCCGCGCCCATGGATGAAGATTTCGCCACCGAGGGGCGTGTCCCACGGGGGTGTCGTCCCAATTCGAATGGCTCGGACAATGCGCCGGTAATCGGATTCGCTGATGAGGCCCTCCTCGAGTCCCCGGGCCGCATCCTGTTCGTTCGGGTAACTCAAGCCCAGAGATAGATAAAAGCGGCTGTTAGGGTTCTTATTGCAGATGTAATACTCGCCCTCGGGGGTGCGCCCGTCCCCCTCTCGCGTCTTGTCGCCGACTGGAGCGAAACCAAGGCCGATCCGATACTGCCGAACGGCTCTGCTGCCAGAATAAAGAAAAAGCCGGCGCGTGCTCTTGATGATCACGATTCGAGGGTTTTCGAGCGGGAGCCTCAGAGGTACCTCAGCCGCGCCGTCGCCCGGCGGGGACTGGACGGCCGGCGGACCCGCGTCTGCCGAACGGCCCTCCTGTCCGTACAGGACAGCAAGCCGAGGCGCCAACCATGCGCCCAATGCCCCGAGGCCCACAACCAGAGCCAATAAACCGATCACCTTCGGATGGCTCATCGACGGTCACTCATCATTTCGCTCAGTTGAAAAGGCTGCAGCCCGCGTACAGGCCGTGGCCGGCGAGCGTCAGCGCCGGCAGGATGACCGACGCGACGCGGCCGCCGCCAGAACTCTCGCCAGAAAGCCTTCACACGCGGCATCGTCCCGTAGCCGCTCTTCGTCCTCGATCTGCAGGTGGGCGAACCGCTCCAGCACGGCTTCCGCGAAGAAACCGCGGCCCTCGCGCCGAAAGGCCTCGCCCTCAGGCTCGTCATACACCTTCACGTCGCTGATTCCGCACGACGGCGACCGCGCCTTCAGCAGGAATCCGTCCACCTCGCCCACCGAATCGAGAAACCGCTTCGCGAACTCGCGCATCGCACCGGAAAGGTCCCTGCCCGTCGCCGGCTGCACCAGGCGCCGCTCGCCGCCCGAGACCACGATGCGAATCGGATCACGCGGACAGCCGAGGCCGATCTCCATCTCGGGACACACCGGCAAGAACGCCACGTCCTCCGCCAGACGAGAGACGACCTCGTCGGAGACGATCTCGCCATTGTAGCGACAGGGCGCAAACCCGAGGCATTTGCTGACGACGACGCGCGGCTTCGCGAACTTGCCCATCAGTTCACGCTACACGAAGACGACCAACACGAGATACGCAACACCTGAGTGCGCCGAGACCACCAGGACGGGCACGAGCAGCGACGCCACGGCCTTGCCCGGGCTCCTCGTCCGAAGTTGGCCGAGGTTGTCGATCGCGACACCGCCGGGCATGTTGTCAAGCAGCGCAGCGCAGGTCGGACTGAACGTATCGTACAGGAGGTACTCGCCGGCCAGGTCCGACAGGTCGTCCGTCTTGTGCGTCTTGGCCTTCGTTTCGTACGTGCGGTTGTCGTCGGCAACGAACTCAAAGGTGAACTCCCACACCGTCCGGTCGTTGAAGCGCGTGTTGGTCGGCCTCTTGGACTTCAGTTTGCCCAGGGCGAGTTTGCCACCTGCGAGCATCCGGTTGGCCTTGATGCCTCGGACCAGGCCCACCACGAGCATCCCGAAGCCAACGCCCAGGAACACGACGAAGCCAACCAGAATCAAGGCCCCGCCCCAGCCTTCGATCCCGAACGCCCCGCGTCGCATGCCCTGGACGCGCGAGATCGATGGGTCGCCTGGGACGTACTCGACCGTCACCTTCACCCCCTTTTTCAGCCGCCTGCCCGTCGCGTACGACGTGTTCTCGTACTGGCGGCCGTCGGAGGCGGTGAACCGATACGTCTGTGCGTACACCTTCACCTCGTTCTCCGAGCAGTTGGTCTCGCGCGACTCCAGCACAACGCCAGGCGCCGTTTGCAGGTCGCCGCGGAAATGGTACAGCCCCGCCCAGTCGGCGTTCGGCAGGAAAATCCACATGATTGCGCCCATGATGCCCAGCCACAGCCACGCGAACTGGTTGTAGAACCCGCCCAGAAGGTTCGTCCAATAGACCAGCCGCGGCACGTCGCGCGGCGGGCCGGCCAGCGCGGGGACAGGCTTCTCGGGCACCTCTTCAGACCGCCCCATGCCCGGCAGACCCGGGTCAGGCGGCTCGAAAGGTTTTTCCGGCGGCGACGTCGTCATGGGATTGCTCCGCCAAGCAGGACGAGGTGAGTTTTGCGCGGTGGGTCTCCGCACCCACCGCGCAAAGCGTTGACACACGCCACCCAGGCGCCCTGCCTCACCTAACCCCGCGGCGTCCCCACGCAGGCGGCATAGACAACCGACTCCTCCTCGCCGTCCACGCCCGCGAGCGCGTTCATCTCATCGTCCAGAAACGCCCCGATCATACAGGCGCCGAGTCCGAGCCCCGTCGCGGCCAGGTGCAGGTTTTCGGCCAGGTGGCCCGCGTCCAGGTACACGTACCGCAGGGCCCGGTCACCGTATTTCCGGGCGCTTCGTCCCCAGACGGCGGACCAGATAAACGTAACCGCCGCCCGGCCAACCATTCCCTGGTCCAGACACGCCGCCTGCGCGGCCGCAGCCACGTCGCCCATCGCAGCGACCAGCGCGAGACGCTCATCGGGAAGTTCCCAGTGATAGATACCCGGCTCGAGTCCCTCGACCCGTGCCGCACAGACGTACGTCTCAACCGGATACAGCGCCCCGGCCGACGGCGCCGTCCGAAACGCCCAGTGGCCCGGCTGCGTAATGCCCTGCGCCGCCCAAAGCAGCAGCATAAGCGTCTGCTGCGGCATCACCTCGTCGCGAAAATCACGCCGGCTGCGGCGGCTCCGCAAGACCTTCCACAAGTCCGCTTCCGGCAACGTATCCGGACGCTCCAACGAGACGACCGCCGATCCCGTCTCGGCGTAGGATTTGTACGGGCCCACGCTTTTCTGCCAATACGGATCCCTCGGCGGCATGGCGTCGCGGCAGTAGGCCGTCCCGTGCTGGTAGTCGTGAAGCAAGGTCATCCGAGACCTCCCTTCTCTTTCCCCCGCGCGGTCTAAGCAGGAGCGACAAAGTCTTCCCGAACGGCCGTAGCGCCGGGGTTTATCCCCGGCGCGGAACCGCCGTCGGCCTGACCAACGGCCGCCGGGCATAAAGCCCGGCGCTACGAACTCGGGTGCACGCCACGGCCGTAGCGCCGGGGTTTATCCCCGGCGCGGAACCGCCATCGGCCTGACCAACGGCCGCCCGTACGGGCGCTACGGACTCGGGTGCACGCCACGGTCGTAGCGCCGGGGTTTATCCCCGGCGCGGAACCGCCGAATTCGGATTGACTTCATCGCTCCTGCTTAGGGCGTCCGGACCGGAACCTGCCTGGGTTCCGCTTCGGCGTCGCGCCTTCCCCAGCGGAGGCGGCCGAAGTCGATCCGGTTCAACAGGTTCGGCGTCACGCCTTGAAGCCCCGGACGGACGAGCATCGTGGTCGTGTAAACGTAGATCGGAACGATGGGCACCTCACGAAGCAACAGTCGCTCGGCCCGCGTCAGGACGGCCGTCCGCTTTGTCGGATCGGTCTCGCGCGCCGCCTCTTCGATGAGCGCATCGTACTGGGCGTTCGACCAACCCGTCTCGTTGTTGCCGCCGCCGGTTACGAACATGTCGAGGAACGTGTTCGGGTCCACGTAGTCGCCGTACCAGCCGGCGCGGGCGATCTGATAATCGAGTTTCTGGGTCATGTCGAGAAAAACCTTCCACTCGACCTGCTCGATCCGCACGTCCAGTCCCAGCCGCTCACTCCACTGCTGCTGTATCATCTCGGCAACCGGCACGTGGCCGAGCCCCCTGTTGACGAGTATCGAGAGTTCGCCGATACCCTTGCCGCCCGCGTGCCCCGCCTCGGCGAGCAGCCGCCGGGCCTCCTGTACGTCCTCCGGGAGGCCTGGCACCGCGGGATAACCGGCCATGCCGGGCGGCACGAGCGCCGTTGCCGGCCGCTCGCCTCCGCGCGTCGCCCGTTCGATGATCGGCCCTCGACTGATCGCCAGCGCCAGCGCCCGCCGCACACGCACATCGGTCAGCGGCTTCCTGGTGCAGTTGAACCGGTAAAAGTACGTGCCGAGGTCCTCCCCGTGGAAGACGTCCGTGCGTTTGCCCGCGTCGCGAGCCGCAAGCAGCGGCTGGCGCGCCAGCGACGGCACGACCGTCGTCAGGTCCACGGCCCCCGTCTCGTAGGCCAGCAGCGCCGTACCCGCGTGCTCGAAGACCCGGACCTCGATCCGCTCGAGCGCCACGTTGGCGGCGTTCCAGTAGTACGGGTTCTTCTGCCACCGCATGCGGCTGCGGAACTCCCAATCGACGAGGTGGTACGCACCGTTCGAGATGATGTTCGGCGGAAACGTCCAGCGGTCGCCGCATCGTTCGAGCACGCTGCGGCGCACGGGCAGGTACGTCCCGAACGCCGCCAGATCGAGGAAATACGCGGTCGGCTCCTCGAGTTCAACCGTCAGTTGCCGCGGACCTTGAACGCGGATGCCCACCGTTGAGAAATCGGCCTTTGCCGGGTCCTTGACCGCTGCTTCAAAGTAGGCCTTCGCCCCGCGGATGGGATACAGCATGTAGGCGTAGTCGGCGGCCGTCTTCGGATCGAGCACCCGCTGCCAGGACCACGCGAAGTCCGCCGCCGTCACGGGCCGGCCGTCGCTCCACCGCGCATCCGGCCGCAGGTGGAACGTGTAGGCCTTCCGGTCGTCGGAGATGTCCCACCGATACGCAACCCCCGGGCGCGGTTTCAGGTCAACGGGGTCGAGAACCGTCAGGCCCTCGAACAGGGCGGCCGCCACCCGGTGGTCGTTCAGCGCCGTCATCTTAGCAGGATCGAGCGTCGCCACCTCCGGGCCGCTCGTCCACACAAGGTCGGCCGGGGGACCCCGCGTCCGATGGGCGAGTACCGCTACGGCGACCACGACGGCTGCCGCCACGGCAAG
The DNA here is from genome assembly GCA_030602705.1 of Planctomycetota bacterium. Lineage (GTDB taxonomy): Bacteria > Planctomycetota > Phycisphaerae > FEN-1346 > FEN-1346 > JAUVZF01. The sequence goes on along the minus strand of JAUVZF010000034.1, from coordinate 3,631 downwards.
AAGTGTGAGAAGCCTGCGCATCCGGATCCGTGAGCCTCGTTCGAGGCGTCCCGAGCCCCCCTGTAGTCACCGCCCACTGCGTCACCCCGGAACGGGAGCCAGCCGAGGATTCGACGCGGGCCATCTACGGCGCGGCACCGCCTGCGGCTCCCGACGAGGCGCCGGCAGCGACAAGGCCCTTGACGGTGGCTTCAATGCCGGGCGGCATGGCCGGCCGCTTGGGAATCTGCTTCGTCTTGACCAGTTTCTCGACCCATTCCAGAAGGGCCAGTTTCTGCATCACGGCGTCGTCGGTCGCGACGAAACCGGCCTTCTGGCCGGTGATCTTCTCGAGGGAGGCGTTCAGGTCGGCCATCAGGTTCGCATCGGCGACCGGCGGCATGATCCACACACACAGCGTGGCATAGGCCATCAGCAGGCTGCTCTTGCCTTGCGGCCGGCGCTCCCGTGCGTAGGCCCGTTCCAGGGACCGCACGGCCCTGGCCAGGATTTGGGCGACGATCGGGTCCGAGGCGCTCATCCGGGTCACGATCTTGCCGACGGCCGGCGCCAGCACGTCGTGGGCGCGTTCATGGTGGAACTGCCCGAGCACGTCCAGCAGTTGCAGAAGCGTCACCTTCGACGTTTCGGTATCGAGCACTTTCTCGATGCTCTCGGCGATCTCCGCTTCCAGCCGCGGCACGACCTGTTCCGTGACGACCGGAGCCACGAGGGCCAACCCTTTGGCCGCCCAGTAACGCGAAGCCGGATACGGGTCCTTCTCCAGGGCGGTCCTCAGAATTGCGACGCCATCCAGCGTCCGCAATTGGGCGACGGTCATCACCCAATTGACGCGGGCCTCCTGGCTGATGGCTTTCTTCTCGGCGGCCTTGAGGGCAACGATGGCCTCTTCGCCGAACGCCCGGACGAACTCCGGCGTGCGGCTGCCGCCCCCGGCCTCGTAGAGGATGTTGTCGCGTGCCACCACCATCCCGCGACGGTCGGGGGCCGTGTTGGTCAGCATGGTCTTGACGGCGGCTGTGACCCACGCGCGGATTCGCTGACGGTCGGCCTCCGTCATGTTCGCCTTATCGCGGAGGTCCTCGATGCTGCCGGCCACCTGAGCCACGCTTCGGGCCGACAGAAGCAAAACCACCAGCACCGCCACCGAAGCGAATCGTCTCATGAAGGACTCCTTATGCCGGCAGGGCCCCGCACCGCCCCCGGTTTCCCGACACACCACTCCCTTGGTCCGATGCCCCTTACCGTAATGCCTGGCCCTGAACCTGTCAAGCGTTTTGCCGCCGCCCCGTGGGAAGGGCGTGGCAACGATTTCTGGCAGGGGACGATTTCCTGCGGCTTGGCCGTAGCGCCGGGGTTTATCCCCGGCGCATCCTGGCCGGCGCCGCCGCCAATCCCGATACATCGGGACCGGGCATAAAGCCCGGCGCTACAACCGCCTGCACTGCCGAAACATGCGGCCACCTGCATAACACTTACGTCAAATTTCACCTCGCCGAAACGCGCAAATGCGCGTTTTTTTTGGCTCGGAGCCTTGATTCTGGGCCGTGAGGGGCGATTTGGGCCCAAATGTTAAGATAGGTAAGGCAAAACGCGCTGGTTTTTGATCGGTTTTTGCGATTTATGTGTCCGTTTTGTTCCGTTTTTGTTCCGTTTTGTTCCGTTTTGTTCCGTTTTTGAGGGGTTTTTGAGGGGGCAAAATTGATGTAAGTCACCAAGGCCCACAGGCAACCGGCGAGCGCAGCGCCGCAGGGACCGAAAAGTTGTTAGAGTTCTAACAAAATGGAGGGAGGGGCGAGGATTTTGTTAGAGTTCTAACAAAACGGCAGGGAATGGGGAAGAGGGCAAAGGCCATTTCGGATTGCGGATTGCGGATTGCGGATTGAACGGCAACGGCTCTGAACGCAGAGTACGCTGAGAACGGCCTGAATCCGGGTAACGACAAACGGCCCGGCCTCCGATAAGAGTCGCTTTGCAACGATCTCATCGGCATGCCGGGCCGGCTCGCTTTCATCTTCCTTGCGTCTCCCACCTACCCGCAGTACCCTGAAAACCTGCGAAAGGCCAGAATAGGAGGTGTACCATGAGAACACCCGCGTGGGGAATCCCAGTGGGGTTGTGCCTTCTGGTATCGGTGGTCAGTCCTTTGTTCGCCGCGTCTCCGGAGGACAAGAAGGGCGAGGAAAAGGCGGAAAAGGCGGAGGCGGCTGAGGTCAAGCCCGTTGCCGATGAGGCGTTGTGGAAGGTGTTTCAGGCAATCCGGGCCTTGCAGTCGGACTATGAGACCCGTATGAAGGCGGCGCAAGAGGCCATCCAGAAGGACCGCGAGCGGGCCCTGAGCGCCGTCGCCTTCTACCTGGGCCAGGAAACCACGCGACGGGACGCCCTTGTGTTCGTGCGATGGTACTTTAAGGACTCGCGCCTGGTCCCCTTTGTAGTGGAGGCCATACGCCGTAGCAATGGTCGCACGCTCCTGGAATCTGTCCGGACGGCCCGGCCGTGGGGCGATCGACGGTTTCTCCCCGTGCTCATCGAACACGCCCTCGACAGCGACTACGAAAGTGTAACGATGTATCCCGCGCCGGTCGGTGCGGAGATGCACTACAAGTCCGTCTTCGCGGAGGCGGCAGCCGCCATTTACGCGATAACCAAAGGGTGGGCAGGAAGCGACCAGTATCTGAAAAGCCCGCTGGTAGCCAAGGAAAAGCGGAACGAGTTGACCGTGCAGTGGCGCAAGTGGTGGGCCGAGAACAAGGCCAAGTGGGAAGCAGGTACACCTTTCGAGGAGAATCCCAACGCCCCTAAGAAGCGGCCACCTGCTTGAAGTTCCAGTCTCAGTCAGAGCTGCCGTGTAAAAAATGAAGAGGGTCGAGGTTCTCGTGAGCGAGCCCTCGCGAACGCCTACACCGGCAACGGCGCGGCGGGGTCCGACTACGTCATGTACATGCCCGACGACGACTGGCCCCCGTGGGAGCCCTGGTGGGAAGCGTCGGTTCAGACCGTTCAGCAACAAGTGACAGGACTTCAAGCCCAATGAAATACGTACTGGTTCGAATCGCGATCTGCGTTTTTGTGATTTGCGTCATCCCCTTGGCCGTGTTACTGGTGTTACTCGGAGGTGAACCGCGATATCTGGACTTCCTCCAACGCGGTTGGGGGCCGATGGGATCTTCGCCGTTTGTCCTTGGAGGACTTTCTCTGTGCTCTTGGCTGGTTGGGGCCATTGCCGCCGCCGTCTGGAAAAAACGGTTTTGCTTTGCCTGGCGGTGGGGCATCATTCTGGCTATTGCCTCTTTCCTCGTGGTCTTGCTGGGAAGCGTCTTCATCGAGGCATTGCCGCTGCTTAAGCCATGGCTTACGCTTACGGAGCGTTTTATCGTCCACACCTTGTTTTCGCTCTTGCCTTCTCAGGTTGCCTTCTGGGGTTTTTCCGGTGTGATGCGAATCGGGTGGAAGAGGCGACGCGCTTGTTCCTGAGAATCTAGAGCAATTCACGATTGCATGTAGCACATTGCGCGGCGGGTCTCCCGACCCGCCGCGCCCGTAGCAGCGGGAAGATCAGCATTCCAGCGCGGTGGGTCGGGAGACCCACCGCGCTATGCCCTGCTACAGTTGAACGTGAACTGCTCTA
>JAUVZF010000120.1 GCA_030602705.1 Planctomycetota bacterium | reverse complement strand
GATCAGGAGGACGTGGAAGGCGTACACCTTCTCGGCTGGCACCATGCCGGCCAGCAGGTCGTGTGCCTTCTCGGCAGATACCTTCGCTCCGATCAGCCCCAGCCGTCGGCTCACGCGGTGCACGTGCGTGTCAACCGGCAGGACGGGGCGGTGGAGGCTGAACAGGAGGACGCAGGCGGCCGTCTTCGGCCCGACGCCCGGCAGATCAAGCAGGTAGGACTTGACCTTCTCGGTGGGCCGCCGCCGGAGGAAGTCGAGGCTCACCCGCCCCCGCTCATCTCGAATGCGGCGAAGGACGGCGCGAATGCTCCCGGCCTTCTGGCGATGGAGGCCTGCGACGCGGATGGCGGCGGCAATCTTACGCAGCGGCGCGTCGGCCACCTCGTCCCAGTCGCGAAACGCCTCCGTCAGCCGCACCATCGCCGCACCCGAGTTGCGGTCGCTGGTGTTCTGGCTGAGGATGGTGCCGATGAGGGAATCGAGCGGCCGGCGGCCGGCTTTCCATGGCCGCTTGCCGTAGGCCTTTTCGAGGCGTCGGACGATTGTGGCGACGGATGGCGCGCGGCGCGTCGTCATGGATCGTCCCCGGCGGGAAGTTGCGGCAGTCTCCTGCGAGCGATGCCTCGCCGGCGGATGCGGATGAATCGCCCCGTCATTTCATCCGGTCCTCGGGCGGGATGTCTTCCTCACTGGGCATCTCGTCGAACTCGTCCTGCAGCTCGTGGGCGCGGTCCGCGCCGGACGGTTCGTGTTCGGGAGACCCCTTCTCGTTCAGAGGCGGTTTGCCCTCGTCGTCCGGTTCGTCCGCGTCGTCGTCCGGTACCTGTTGGTCGGTCTCGGACTCACCGTACGTTTCCTGTTCCCAGGCGTAGTCTTCATCGTCACCCTGGAACTCGGCGTATGGGTCCTCGTACTCTTCGGCCTGGTCCTCGGCCTGTTCTTCGGCGGTGGCGGTCTCTTCCAGTTCCGGTTCCGCCGAGGGCTCCTGCTCGCCGGCGTCGGGCTCTTGGCGCGGGCCTTCCTGTTCGGGCCCGCCGTCGTCCGGTGGCTCCTCGCCTTCCTCGCGCGCCTGGCGGCGGCGTCTGCGGCGGATCGAAATCCAGGAGAGCAACAGGCCGAGTTGGTAAAGGACCACAAGCGGGATGGCCATCATGACCATCGTTACCGGGTCCTGCGGCGTGAAGACGGCCGACAGGACCACGAGGATCATCAGGACGATGCGCTGCTTGCGAACGAGGGTGCCGAGCGGCACGATTTCCGTACGGGCCAGGAACATGACGATCAGCGGCGTCTGGAACACGACGCCGAAGATGAGGGTCATCATGGCGACGAACTTGAAGTAGTCGTTCAGGAAGAGACTCGGATCGATCAGCGGGACGCCGTCGACCATGATCCCGATCGTCGGGCCCATCAACGCCCGCAGGCCGTACTTCAGCATGACGAAGTAGAACGTGGCGGCGCCGCCGATGAACAGGCAGAAACTGAAGGGACCGTAGATATGTATGAACGTCCGCTCGTGCCGGTGAAGGCCCACCCCCACGAACGCCCAGATCTGGTAGAGGATCCACGGGCTCCCGAGGATGATGCCGCAAATGAGGCAGAGCAGGATGACGGTGATGTAGCCGGTGAGCGGCCCGCCCTGGATGACCCGCGGTCGGGGAAACCGCTCCGCAAAGGCTTTGCCCTCTTCGGGGGCGTCGGGCGCCGCCTTGGGCTGCGGCGCAATGGCGTCGAGGCGTTTCTCGATGGCGGCGAGGCGCTGCCGCAGGCTGCGTACGGCCGCACCGAGGGGGGTCTCGGGCAGGGTCGTCTCGGTCTCGCCTTCCGCGGTGGCGGACTCGGCATCGCCTTCGGTTTCCTCCGTCTCGCGGGCCTGGATCTGGCCGGCGATCATCTCGTCGTACGCCAGTTTGTAGGGGCGCAACATGGCGGAGAGAAGGAAAGGGTAGTTGACGGCGCAGAAGACGGTGGCCACCAGCAGGCCGACCAGGGCGTAGATGACGCGTCGGCGGAGTTCCTCCAGGTGCTCGCCGAACGTCATTTCGACGTCTTGCTTCATGACGTACTCGCGTCTTAAAGGTCTCAGCAGTCCTGAAGAAGTCCTGCAACAGTTGGGCGCGGCGGGCGTGGAGACCCACCGCGCGAAACCTGCACGAGGCTGGCTACGATGTCGTCACGGAAAGGCCGACGGCCCCTTCGCCCTTGAGGAAGTTCTCGTAGTTGCCCAGTTCCATGAGGATGTCGCGGGCCTTTCGGGCGCGCTCCATGGTGAGGCGTCCGCTGGAGATCAAGTCGTACACCAGTGCCAGGTTGTCCGGCCGGTAGAGGGCGGCAAACTCCTTGTAGAACTCCTCTCGCGGCAGCCGGGTGGGCAGCACGGCATGGAGGGCGTCGAAGAGGCGGTAATCGTACGTCACGAGTTCCGCCTTGCGCTGCTCGTAGAGGTCGGTCCCGGGCAGCGGCGTCAGCACGGTGAACTGCGGGTAGATGACGTCCTTTTCCTCGCGGTAGGTCTTTAGCGCGTGGAAATCCTCTCGCGTAAACTGCGGATCGACGATGAAGGCCCCCCACATGTGAACACCCAGTCCGTTCAGGATGTCCATCGCCTTTTCGTTCTGCTCGATGGTGGCGCCCTTCGAGAGGGCGTCGAGCCCCTCCTGTGTGGCGGCCTCGAAGCCGATGAGAATCGTGTGGAGGCCGATGTCGCGCCAGGCTGCCAACAGGTCCGGGTGCTTCGAGATGGTATCGGTCCGGGCCTGCATGCCGTAGGCCTTCTCGATGCCGCGCTCGCGGATCAGTTCGATGATCTTCCAGGCCCGTGGGACGTGCGACAGGAAGTTGTCGTCCACGAAACTGATCGACCACGGCTCGGTGGCCTCGATCTCCCGAACCACACGCTCGGCCGACATGTACCGGCACCGCTTGTGGTAGAACTTCCAGACCGAGCAGAAGTTGCACCGGAACGGGCACCCGCGGCTGGTGGCGATGCAGGCGTGCGGCTGGTCGAACAGGAAGTAGTAGTCCTGGGCGTACCGGGCCGCCAGGTCGCGGGCCGGCAGCGGCAGGTCGTCCATCGAAGGCATCAGGGGACGCTCTTCGTTGAAGACCCATTTGCCGTCGGCCTCCCCCGTTTTCTTCCAGGCCAGACCCTTGATGGTTGCCAGGTCGTCGTCCGGCGGGGCCAGGCCCGTCCCCTCGAGCGTCTCGACGAGTTCGCCGAACGTTATCTCGCCCTCGCCGACGACGATGGCGTCAACGTACGGCTGCTCGAAGTCGGCCGGCATCAGGCTCGCGTGGTGTCCGCCAACCACGGTGAAGACGTCGGGCCGCCACGTCTTGACGCTGCGCAGGATGTCCTGGGCGTTATAGACCTCGGTGGTCAGGCACGTGACGGCTACCATGTCGGGCTCAAAGTCGTTGAAGGTTTCATCGAGCGTCGTATCGAGGCGCATGTCGAGCAGCCGCACGTCATGGCCGGGCCGCGCGACGGCGCCGATGCATTCCAGGGCGAGCGGTTCCGGAAGGGCTGTGCGGCGGAACCCGACGTAGTCGGGCGGCGGCGGGGGTTGGACCAACAGAATCTTCACGAGCAGCACCCTCCTCTGCCATGAGGCATCCTGACAGGCCTACCATCGTATCGGCCGCCTCGGCCGGAGGCAAGGGATTAGACGCGGTGTGCTGGAAACAATCACGGCGCCATAGGACTATGGCGGGAACACTCCGATGGGCCGGCAACCAGGCGCCTGGACGTCGGGCGGCACAGCCCGGGCGACCTACACCTTGTCGCTGGTGTTGACCGGCTGCTCATGGCGGCCGAAATCGACGGCCACGCTGAACAGCCGGGGCAGGTGACGGAACGGCGAGGTGGCCGCATCGTCGTGCGTCTGGTGGAACTCGATCCCCACCTGGTACCGCTCGTTGTGGCGGTGACAGTGGATGACGCGGCCGGTCAGTTGCAGGGCGGGATGCGTACCACTTGGCGGCAGACGAAGCGTCAGCCGCTCGTTCACTTTCAACGGGATGGGGCTTTCCGCCCGAAGCCCTCCGAGCGAGAAATCCTGAAGATGAAGTCGGCACCGGGCCCGGCCACTGGCTTGGCCGCGCTTTACCAGGTCGTCGCGGCGTGTGCTGATCGGCAGCCGTGTCGCAAAGCGGCCGAACCGCCGGCGCTCCCGCCTGCTCCTCTTACGGCGATTGTCGATATCGGTAACCATCGAAGGCTGTCCCCACACTTTTCGGGCGCTCTTGAGGCACTCTAGGACCACCAATCCTGCGCTCTCCTTATGCGCCTATCGGCACAAAGAGCCCCCGCCCTTTACACGCACCCGGGGAATTATGGCGCACAAATGGCAAAAAGCAAACGCCTCCCCCGGAATTCTGTGCACGCGCCATCATTTATGCCACATGATTGGTACAGCACCCAGCGCTAAGCAAATAGTGGTACAGTTGGGGTGGGCCGCGAGCCGTCATCTCAGGGTCCTCCGGGTCCCAAGTCCCGTGTCCGGAGCGCGGGGCAGCGGGACACCACCCACACGCGTCCGACCCCTTGTTGACGGCCCGTCGTGTTTTGGGACGAGGCTAACTGGTTGTTATATGGCTTCGGCGCAAAAGGCGAACTTGCCCCGGATGCACCTTTTCAGCCGCCGTACTATACGATTACCCAGGGCTCATGGCCAGGAAAATCGGCGCCAATTTGCGGGAATCTCGTCCGGGTCCGGCCAGGGTTCCTCGAAAGCGATTCCCACGCTGTAGTGGTTACCGAGAGCGTCGCACCGGACGACCTCCCCGCGGGTGTCGCAACCTTTGCAGGATCCGACGGGTGGGAAGAACAGGGTCAGTGGCTGGGCAGGCACGAGTGCCTCTTGCGAAACCACACCCGCCCCGCCCCGGGAAAGGCTCAGCACGTGAAAACCGACGACCCGGTGGCAGTCGTCGGGCGCAGCGCCGTGGAGAACCGCCTGAACGGGAATGCCGACGACCGACCGCCTGAACTTCCGTCGGTCCGGCCCGATAACCCGCGCCTTGCTCACGGCCTCTTCCCCCGGAGTAAGGCCGGCGCTCGCCGCGGGGCCGAATAAGCGGCAGCACAAAACGTCAAGCCCCGCCGGCAGGAACCCGCATTCTTCCCGAGGTTGATTATATCCCCCTCGCGCCTGCGCCTGCAACCGCGTTCTTGCGTTTCCTCCGCGATTGGGCGGCGCTGACCCGGACTCGTTCGAGGGCGGCATCCGGGAAAACCGCGTACGCCAAGCCGCCTTTCAGGCCGCCAGGGGCCCGTGCCACCGACGGGTTGACGGGCGAGACGGTGTCAGCACCCCGGGGAGGATTGCCGAGCGGGCGTGCGGCTATGAAGTTGCCGCTGGACCTGGCGCCGGAGACGCTGTAGTTCGGCCATCTGAAGGTGGAGCCGCTGCCTCAGGGCGGCGGCCGGGGCCTCGGTGCGGCTGATGTCGTCTGTCAGTTGGCTATGGAGCGCCTCGAGTTTCCGCCGCAGCCGCTCGCGGGCCACGACCGCAGCCGTGTTGAGGCGGTTCTGATCCGCAGCCTCGGCGATGCCGGAATCGGCCGCTTCCCGGATGATCTTCTGTAGCGCCCGCACCGTCGTCTGCTGCCGGAGGAAGGCCGGGCAGTCCGTCAGCCGGTCCGAGGCAAGCATCGCATCCAGTATCCTCGCCTGCTGCCGCTTGGCGGAAACGTCGCTCTGAAGTGCCGCGAGACGCCGGCGGGTTTCACCGCTTTGGTCCTGGAGCAACCGGATGCGGCGTGCGGCGGCGGCCAGATCATCGGACCGGCCGGCGACGATGCCATCGGTCGCCGTGGCCATCGACGGCGCCGGCCCACTTGCCCAGCCGGACCAGATGCGAATCGCCACGACCGCCAGCAGACCAGCCAGCAGCACCGCCGGCCAGGCCCACGCCGTGTGGCGACTCAGCCAGGACATGAGAGGCTCCTCATACATCTTACAGGCGGGGGTGACTGCGCCGGATCCGGCGCAGTCCAGTAAGTCACTCGCGCTTCTACTATCGGCGTGAGGGGAGGCCAAGGTTAAGGCATTCCCGCGCCCTGCCGGCTTTTTCCGACGGACGGCAGGAATGTTGACACCCGGCCGCTTGAGTTCCTATACTCACGCTGGCGTAGGCGCAACCCTGCCGGGGGAAGGGCTCCCGCGGCTCAGGGTAGTGGTTCCGGTCGGCTCGCGAAAGGAGACAGGCCATGACAGACGAGCAAGCCCCTTCTCAGCCGCAGGATGCTCAGCCCAAGGATACGGCAGCGCAGGACACGGGAGGCCAGGATGCCGCTGGGCAGGCGATCCCGCCGGCGGGCGGTCCGGACATGGACCTCGGCGGCTACCTGTCGACGGCGTGGAACCTGGTTACCGGTGATTTCGTCTTGTTTGTGGTCGGATACCTGGTCGTCGCGGCGATTCTCACGATTGCCGGCTTGACGATCATTGGCCCCGTCATCATTGGGGGGCCCTTGATGTTCGGCTACTTCCGGGTTGTCCAGACACGCCTGAAGGGCGAGCCCGCGACCATCGGAGATATATTTCAGGGCTTCCAGGACTTCGGCAAGGGGTTCCTGACGGTTCTGCTTCTGGCGCTCATCGGTCTGGGCGTGTGGGTGGTGGTAGTGATCCTGATGTTCATACCGGTTCTTGGCGTCCTGCTGAGTATCTGCATTTCCCTGGTGGTGGGTCCGATGTTCTTCTTCGTGATGCCTATTGCGGCGTTGTCCGAGGTTTCGCCAACCGACGCCATCTCAAGGAGCGTGAAGTTCTGTTTCGCCAACTTCTGGAAGATGGTGCTCCTGAGCCTTGTCTTGGGGTTGATCGCCATGGCCGGTTGGCTTGTTTGCGGAATCGGGGCGCTGTTCACGGTGCCCCTGGCCATCGTAGCCACCGTGACAGCCTACAACGAGTACTACCTGCCGAAGACCCGGGACGCCGTGTGAGGCGAAGCGTACGGCCGTCCTCGCGCACACTGACGGCGCACTTGAGGACGGCATGGAGGGAAGAGGGGTTTTCGCAGCGGCCGGAGCCGGGCCGGACCGTGCCCGGCTCCGGCGCTTCCGAAGGAGTTCGCGCGAGGGTGAACGTCCTGGTCGTCAACTGCGGCTCCTCGAGCATCAAGTACTCGCTCTTTGCGATGGGCGAGGGCGGCTCGGCCGACGTCCTGGCCTCCGGCATCGTCGAACGAATCGGCGAGGCCGGCAGCCGCATCCGACACGAGGCCGCCCACGCCACGGATGTCCGCGACGTCACGGCGCCCGACCATCAGACGGCGTTCGCTCTTGTGGTCGAGGCCCTGACCCGTGGTCCTGCCGCCGCCATCTCCGAACTCGCCCGGATCGACGCCGTCGGTCATCGCTGCGTCCACGGCGCCGAACGGTTCGCCGAGAGCGCGCTCGTCGACGAGGAGGTCATCGGCGCCATCGAGGCGTGCGTGCCGCTCGCTCCCCTGCACAATCCGCCGAACCTGATCGGCATCCGCGCCGCCATGGCCCTCATGCCGGATGTCCCGCACGTCGGCGTCTTCGATACGGCGTTTCACCAGACCATCCGGCCGCACGCCTTCCTGTACGCCATTCCGTACGACCTGTATACGGAGCACGGCATCCGCCGGTACGGGTTTCACGGAACGAGCCACCGGTACGTCTCGCAGGTGGCAGCCGCCATGCTCGACCGCCCGCCGGCCGAGACCAACCTCATCACCGCCCACCTCGGAAACGGGTGCAGCATCACGGCGGTGCGCGGCGGGGCGAGCGTGGACACCTCGCTGGGCATGACGCCGCTCGAAGGCCTGGTCATGGGAACCCGCAGCGGCGACATCGACCCGGCCGTCATCTTCCACCTCATGCGCACGCTCGGCATGAACGTCGACCAGGTCGATGACCTGCTGAACCGCAGGAGCGGCCTGCTGGGCCTCTCGGGCGTCTCGAACGACATGCGAGAGGTCATCCGCGCCGCCGAGGCCGGCAGCCGGCGGGCGCGGTTGGCCATCGAGATCTTCTGCTACCGCCTCAAAAAATACATCGGTGCCTACACGGCCGTCCTCGGCCGGGTCGATGCCCTGGTCTTCACGGGCGGCATCGGAGAGAACTCGGCCGACATCCGAGGCCGCACGTGCGCGGGCCTGCAGCGGCTCGGATACGTTCTCGACGCCGACCGCAACGCCGCCGCGCACGGTAGCCGCGACGTGGCGGCAGCGGAGTCGCCCATCCGCATCCTCGTCATCCCCACCGACGAAGAGGCCATGATCGCCCGCGACACCGCCCGCATTGCGACCGGTGGCGCGTGAGCACGTAGGCCGGGGCGCGCCCCGGCGCTCACCGGCGGAGCACGTAGGCCGGGGCGTGCCCCGGCGCTTACCGGCGGACAAGCCGCCAGTGCCACCCACCCGCCCCTCGCCCACCGTCGAGCACGTAGGCCGGGGCGCGCCCCGGCCATGCGCGGCGGGTACGGAGACCCGCCG